>JAYENM010000126.1:0-15487 GCA_034722095.1 Caldifarciminota bacterium
ACCCGGACTCTATGAGCATATCATTCCTGCGCCCATACCAAACAACGCCTATAAAAAGGTTCAGGAACTCGCTGTAATGGCACATAAGGTACTCTCCTGTCGTGACCTTTCGCGGGTTGACTTTATCTTGCCGGACAAGGGAGAGCCTGTTATTCTGGAGGTTAATACGATTCCCGGTATGACACCTACAAGTCTCTATCCTGATGCTGCTCGTGCCTTTGGGATCTCGTTTGAGGAACTTGTTGCACATCTTGTGGAAAGGGCGATAGGAAGAGCAAAAGGAATAGCAAGAAAAAACAATTTATGAAAGTGCTGCTTTTTCGTATTCTTTTAACAGAGTTTCAATGAGTTCTTTAACAGAAATAATTCTGTCTGTTTTGTAAGCATTGGTTCCCGCAAATGCAAATCCATTTTCAAAGTTCCCCTTCTTGGCATTAGTCAGCGCAAGTGCAATACAGTAAGGCGAATTTTTAAAATCACAGGTCCTTATACACCTCCAGGGACATTTAAAGGGCATTTTAATTCCTGCTTCCACATCCTCAAGAAATTTGTTCCTTATTGCTCTCCCGGGTAATCCAACGGGGCTGTCAATTATGATAAGGTCATCTTCTTTACATTTCAGATATGCCTTCTTGAATTCTATGGAGGCATCACACTCGTGGGTCGCAACAAACCTGGTTGCCATCTGCACCCCCTGAGCTCCTAATTGGATGAATTTATAAATATCCGCACCCGTATATATGCCTCCCGCCGCAATTACCGGAATACTTTTATTAAAATGCCTCTCATAGGGCTTTATTGCAGTGATCACCTCCGGCAGTATCTTCTCCAGTGTGCAGTCAGGACTATCGATCTGCTCTCTTTTAAATCCGAGGTGTCCACCGGCCAATGGACCCTCAACAACGACGGCATCGGGTACATGATCGTACTTTCTTGCCCAGTATTGAAATATAAGCTTTGCCGCCCTTGCGGAGGAAACTATGGGGACAACCCTGGTAATGACTTTTTTCGCCTCATCAGGTAATAAGCTCTTGGGAATCCTCAATGGAAGCCCTGCACCAAGAAAAACCAAATCGGCGCCTTCCTCCACCGCAATTTGTAAGAGGTCATCATAATCTGAAAGGGCTACCATTATGTTTACACCAATAATACCATCTGTCATCTCTTTTGCTTTTTTTATTTCTTTCTGCAGGGCTCTTCTGTTGGCTTCCTTGAAATTCGTGTAAAAATCTGATTCAAGCATGCCAATTCCCGCTGTGGCAATAACTCCAACACCTCTCTCATTTGAAACTGCCGAGGCTAAACCCGACAGAGAAATACCAACACCCATTCCTCCTTGAATGATAGGTATATCGACTTCCAAATTGCCTATTTGTAGTTTTGGTATTTTCTTGAAGCTCATAACTTGCCTGAGGCCTGCCGGTAAACAGGGCGATCAAGTATTACCCTCCTCTAATCGGATATAGTGTTTTACACAGCCTCTAACAGATGAATAACAAACGAATGATGCAAACAGTGAATACCTACAGTCTTCTTTACTCTAACTATGGGTTTTGCCTGACTACTTTCTCTTTCTCATCTATCTCGAAATCGAAGAATACAGTGGGCGTCTGCTGTTTTAGAATACGAAGTATCCGAACTGCCATCTCTCTTATCTCCCACTGTGCACCAGGACTACCCCTTAGTTTCAATATATGACGCCATTCCCTCAAGTTTGCCGTAATCACTATCTCACTACAAACTGCATTTGGTAGGACGAACCTTGCATCCTCTTTTTTGATCCCAAATTCTTTCAGTTTGGAGTAAGTATCCATCGCACTATCCATAAACTCCTTAAAAATGTGATGTGCTTCCTTGTTGTTTTTTATGGTTTTTGGCTCAACATAATTGAAGTTTAATTCACTCACATATCTCTGGGATTGCTGTGTATAAGAACATAATCTATGCCTTACCAACTGGTGGGTAAGAGCTCTTGATACGTCACTTATCCTGAATGTCGCGCAAGCATGCTCAAGAACGGAGTGATGCCCCAACCGTATGAGCATTTTAATAAATTTCTTCTTGGAATTTTTTTCCTTTCTTGCAAAAGAGAGATGTGATGTTCTACCCGCCCGTTCTATCAATTTCTCAGCATCTGGTGTTACGGACAAGAGTTCAACCTCCATCTTTACCCCCAAGGACAATATTATACCTGATTATATATTAAGAAACTACAAGAGTGGAAAGTTTGTTAGTTGGTTAGTTGGTTATATAATCTGACTGTATTTTGTGTGCTCTATGGTTTCTTTTTTTTTTACTGTGTTGAAATATTATACTCCATTTTCTTAAAATTGTCAAGAAAAAAATCGGACGCTGATTAACGCAGATTCTCACAGATAGGTATAAATCAAAAAACCAAAATCTAAAATATGTTTATACTTGCACTATGAATATTAAAAAGTCTCTTTCAATCTTTTAAAATCCCTGTCAAAGTATACCTTCCTATACAATCAAGAAAAAAAATTTACAAATGTGTCTGAACACCCCCCCATGGTATACACACGGATAATGGCACTCTAAAGAGTGCCTGACCTAATAACGCAATGACTGCTTAGGAGTCTTTGGTCTTATGTCTTTGGTCTTATGTCTTTGGTCTTTATCCTTAACTTTCGACTCTATAATCTCAGTGACCTCTGTGTCAAACTTTTTTTTCTTGACTTTTATGGGAAAATATGGTATACTCTATGGATGAGATTTCAAATCCCAAATTACAAATCATAAACAAATTCCAATATTTAAGTTCAAAAAAACTCAAGGCTTATAAATTTGGTCACTGGGATTCAGATATTGCTTGTTATTTGGAATTTGCCTGCCGGTAGGCAGGGTGGTTGGGATTTATTTGATTTTTGGTGCTTGATATTTGGAATTTATATAATTAGGAGAGGTGTCCGAGTTGGCCGAAGGAGCACGACTGGAAATCGTGTCCTCGCCGAAACGCGGGGCGCGGGTTCGAATCCCGCCCTCTCCGGAATGATACCTGGTAATCAGGTTATCAAGAAAAATAGGTGTATCAGACAATCAGAATACCTGCCTACGGTAGGCAGGTCAGTGGGAAGGATACCCAGAGTAAGTATACCAGAAGATCAGAATAACAGTAGGAAGGATATCAGAAAATCAGAATATCAGATTAAAGAGAGTTCTCACCTAATATACTGATAAACTGATACTCTGCCTATCCCTACGGATCCGTATGGACTGATCCGCTGGTATCCCGATATGCTCTGGGAGTCACTGATTATCCGCAGGATCCGTATGGATAAACAAGGAGAAATGGCGAAAGTAGGAGAGGGAGAGAAAATCTGCGTCCCCAGTGCCGACAACATAATTCAGGCTATGTTCAAGGCGGTCATATTTGACCTTGATGGTACAATACTTGATTCAAGGTATGATTGGAAAAAGATAAGAGAGAATTTAAAACTGAACCAATACTCTATCCTTGACCAGCTCTATTCCCTGCCTGATGAAGAAAGAGAAAAAAAAGAATCGCTCTTAAAAAGATACGAAAGGAAAGCCACGTCCAATGCATCGCTCTTCCCGGATGTAAAGGAAGTTTTACATACACTGAAGAAGATGGGGATAAAGACAGGCCTTTCTACGAACAATTCAATAGACAATACAAGATTTATAATAGAGAAGTATGGTCTCGTATTTGACGGTATTGTCACGAGGGATGACGGTATATGGAAGCCTAATAAGGAACCTATTCTCATGCTTATGCAGAGGCTTGGCTCTAAGCCTGATACTACGGTCATCGTTGGAGATAGCGATTATGACATTCTCTCGGCGAGGGATGCCGGTGCATCCTGTGTAATCTTCTGGAGAGGGAGGTCCTTAAAATACAAGCCAGATTTCATAATATACAGCATTCGAGATATATTAGCTCTACTGTAGGGCAAGGCTTCCTGACTGCCGTCAGGCAAGTTAGCCTTGCCACGAATCCTGTTTATTTGTATGGAGGGGTTTCCTAACCCCGATATCATCGCGACTGGGAAGTCGTCTAATAAATTAGATAAGTTGGTGATATATGTTATGTGATATATGCCATATCAAGGAGGCAACGCTTCACTATACGGTCGTGATGGGAGATACATCCACCACAATGTATATCTGTGAAGACTGTGCAAAGAATAAGGGGCTTCTACCCGCTTCAGGACTTCCAATATCCAGACTCCTGCTAAACGATGCAAATATGGATCTCGTATGCAATCGTTGTGGACTTACCTTTAAAGAATTTGCGAAAACACTCAAGTTCGGATGCAGCGGTTGCTATGATGTGTTTGGAAAAGATATCAAATCATTTCTTGAAAAACTTCAGGGAAGTCCGGTGCATAAAGGCAAATCTCTCGAAAAGGTAAATATAGAAACCCTTGAAAAGAGAAAGAAGATAATTGAATTAAAGAAGGCGCTTAAAAAAGCTATCGCAAAAGAGGCGTATGAGACGGCGTCAAAAATAAGAGATGAACTCGCAAAACTCGAAAATGCAGTTTGAAGATTTAATAGATACTCAACCGCTGTGGTTAAATGGGGAGGGGCTATCCAATGAGACAGTGCTTTCGTCACGGATAAGGCTTGCAAGGAATCTCGAGGGATACCTGTTCCCTACAAGGGCAAGAGAGAAGGAACTTGAGGATGTATCTGAACTCGTGAAGGATGCTGTAACTAAATCTCCCTATTTTGCCAACGGACTTTCGTTCAAGACAAAACACCTATCTCAGTTGGATATTAAGTTTGTCAGGGAACGGCATCTTCTCTCCACCAAGAAGAGAACCGTAGACTGCGTGGTAGGAAAGGGTGAGATAGTGAGTGTTCTGATCAATGAAGAAGATCACATAAGGATTCAATGTCTTGCATCTGGACTTAATATAAAGGCTATATATCCCGTTATCTTTGAAATTGACGAGATACTCTCTTCCAACCTGACATACGCATTCAGGAACGACTTCGGATATTTGACATCCTGTCCTACCAACGTTGGTACAGGTATGAGGGTATCATGCCTCCTACATCTACCCGGGCTTGTCCTGACAAAAGAGATAAACAAACTTTTGGATGATGTAATGAGCCGTGGATTTTCGGTGAGGGGATTATACGGAGAGGGAAGCGAAATCGAAGGAAACTTTTTCCAATTATCCAATCAGATTACACTGGGTATAGATGAGGAAGAGATTGCTACAAAGACAGAAAAGGAGATTAGGAATGTAATCGACCTTGAGAGAGAGACAAGAAATAAACTTATGAGAGAGGCCGGGGAAAGGGTAGAGGATAAGATATGGAGGTCATACGGCATATTAAAAAATGCGAGAATGCTATCTCAAGAGGAATTTGTAAATCTCTCATCCGCCGTGAGACTTGGGATTGGAATTGGTCTAATTGACAACACCTATTTAAAGTTGTTAAATTATCTCCTGTTGTATACAGCCCCCGCTCACCTCCAAAAGATGAAGGGCAAAATTATGGATGCGGATACAAGGGATATAGAGAGAGCAAGCTATGTGAGAGAAGTGCTGAAGTACAACTGAGTTATTAGAATGTTATATATTTGCCCTCCAAACACTCATCTATTTGTATGAATAAGTTCACAATTACACCCCTTATAAGACAGTATAAGAGGCTGAAACAAAAGGAGCCTGATGCTATACTATTCTTCAGGGTTGGTGACTTCTATGAAACTTTCTATGAGGATGCCGTGCTCACATCAAAAACCCTGGGAATAGCACTTACCCAAAGACAGGAGGGTGTTCCGCTCGCAGGTGTTCCACATCACAGTGCAAAAACATACATACAGAGGCTCGTATCCGGTGGACACAAAGTAGCTATATGCGAACAGCTTGAAGAGCCGAAGCCGGGTAAACTTGTAGAGAGAGACATCATGGAGGTGATAACACAAGGAACAGTGCTTGATGATATGCTTCTTGATGAGAAAAAGACAAACTTCCTCGCCTCTATATATCCCGGGGATAACAGATACGGTCTCGCTCTTCTTGATATCTCAACAGGTGATTTCAGGGTTACAGAACTTACAAGAGATGAACTTCTGGATGAAATAAGGAGGTTGGAGCCGAAAGAGATTATAATCCCCTCTGGTATAGATGAAATAGAGGTCAATAATATAGCAATAAGCAGAATGGATGATTTTGAGTTTGACTACGAATACACCCTTAAAAACCTTCTCTCGCATTTTGGCATCCAAACACTGGATGGATTTGGATGCGGTGGGATGAGAGAAGGTATACAGGCAGCAGGTGCTGCACTCTTCTACGCCAAAAGGAATAAGAGAAAGGACCTGTCTTATGTAGAGAGGGTAAGTCCGTACTCAAGGAATGACTCGCTCGTTCTGGACGAACCCACGAGAAGAAATCTTGAACTCGTGAGAAAACCCACCGGAGAGACAGACGGCACACTTCTCTCTATCCTGGATAATACCACTACACCAATGGGAGGAAGACTTTTGCGAGATTTTCTTATCTCTCCCCTCCTTAACCCTGAAGAAATAAGAGAGAGACAGGATAAAGTAGGTGTATTCTATAACAACCCATCATTCACAGCACAATTACGGGGTTTCCTCTCCCAAATTCCTGATCTGGATAGGCTCATAACAAGGTTATCATTGGAGAGAGTGAATACGAGAGATGTTCTCTTTCTGGGTAGGGCGCTTAAGAAATTCCCCGAAATAAACAGATTCCTACCAGATTCCCTTTCTTCTTATAAGCTGGGTAATTTTGATGGCGTTGTAGAAGAGATAGAAAAAACAATTGTAGAATCCCCCCCTCAGACCATAAAAGAAGGTGGTATAATAAGAAGTGATGTAAACAAGGAACTTGATGAACTGAGAAATATCTCCAAAAATGTAAAATTATGGATAGCGGATTTCGAGAATACGGAGAGGCAGAGAACAGGTATAGGTTCACTAAAAGTTGGTTTCAATTCTGTATTTGGATACTACATAGAGGTTACAAGACCAAATCTCCCAAAGGTGCCCGAGGAGTATGTAAGAAAGCAGACCCTTGCAAATGCAGAGAGATTTATCACACCTCAGTTGAAGGAATATGAGGCAAAAGTGCTGCAGGCGGATGAGAGAAGCAGGCTCTTAGAGTATGAGATATTCAAGGAACTGCGCGACAGACTGAAGAATTTTGTCCCTTCTATGAAGGAGGCATCTACGAAGATAGCGTATATTGATGTATTGTCTACGCTCGCAAGCATTGCAAGGAGATATGGATATACAAGACCTGTGGTGGATGATGAAGACAGGATTGTTATGAAGGATTCAAGACATCCGGTTGTTGAGAGACTTCTTAAAGAGGGTGAATTCATCCCAAATGATGTAAAACTTGATCTGGATGAGAGAGTGCTTGTAATCACTGGTCCAAATATGGCAGGCAAGTCTACATATCTCCGCCAGGTTGCGCTCTGTGTCATACTCGCCCAGATAGGCTCCTATATACCTGCGATGGAGGCAAAGATAGGGATAGTTGACAGGATATTCACGAGGATTGGTGCCTCGGATGACCTCACCAAGGGGGTCTCAACATTTCTGGCAGAGATGACAGAGACCGCCAACATCCTGAACAATGCAACCAGAAGGAGTTTGCTTATATTAGATGAAATTGGACGGGGAACATCAACATACGATGGACTCTCTATAGCATGGGCGTCGGTGGAATATATTGTGAAGAATACAAAGGCAAAGACACTCTTTGCAACTCATTACCATGAGCTCACGGAGCTTGAGCGACTTTCGGATGAGATAAAGAACTATAATCTTGAATGCAAAAAGTGGAAAGACAAAATTATATTTTTGAGAAAGGTGGTAAGAGGAGGTTGTCCTCAGAGTTATGGTATAGAAGTGGCAAAACTTGCCGGATTGCCGAAAGATGTGATAGAAAGGGCAAAAAGGATTCTTGTATCGCTCGAGAGAGAGGAGAGGAGGGGAAGTTCTGAAAGGCTTATGCAACCACTCCAACTCGGTATTTTTGACGAAGTAAAGGAATCGGAAGTAGAGAGGGAATTGAAAAATATAGATATTGAGAAACTTACTCCCATAGATGCCCTGCTTATTCTGAAAAGCTTGAAAGATAAGATAAAAGAGACAAGACCAGAGACACAAGACCAAAGACCACAGACAAATTAAATTTAAATGACCAATGGCTAATTACCAATTAATGGCTAAAGACTACGAACTACGGGCAACGAACAACGGATAACAACTAACCTTTATTGGTCTTACCTGCCTGTCGGCAGACAGGTGTCTTCGGTCTCTTGTCTTTGGTCTGAATTGAGGTTATGATTATCATAAAATCCGATAGAGAGATAGAAATAATGAAAGAGGGAGGAAAGGTTTTAAAAGAACTTCTTCTACTACTCAAAGAGAATGTGAGAGAAGGAGTCACCACAAAAGAACTGGATAGGCTTGCGGAGAGATTTATAAAAAAGAGTGGAGGGAGACCTGCATTTAAGGGATATAACGGTTTCCCCGCAAGTATATGCACATCTGTAAATGAGGTCGTTATTCATGGTATCCCTGGTGATTATGAACTCAAAAATGGCGATATAATAGGCATTGATGTTGGTGTCTCGTATAAAGGATATTTTACGGATACTGCGTATACATTTTCTGTGGGCAAGATAGATGGGCTAAAGGAGAAATTGATCAAAGCCACAAAAAAATCACTCTATGCTGCTTTAAATAAAGCAAGGGCAGGAAACAGGTTATCTGATATATCAAATGCAGTACAGACCTGTGTTGAATCCTATGGTTTTTCAGTGGTGAGGGAGTTCTGTGGTCATGGAGTTGGCGAGGAACTGCACGAAGATCCTCAAATTATAAACTATGGCCCACCGGGTCGTGGTCCCATCCTGAAGGCTGGGATGACCATTGCCATAGAACCTATGATAAATGCAGGGACTCCTGATGTGGCAATTTTAAAGGATGGATGGACAGTTGTAACGAAGGATGATAGTCCCTCTGCCCACTTTGAACACACGATTGCAATTGCTTCAGATGGAAAAGAGCCAATAATCATAACAGAATGGGAATAAGTTATTAAGTTATACCCGAAGTGGACAACCACACCAGACTGTACAGAAACTACGATTTGAGCTGGTAGCCGCAACTTTTCCGTGCGGATACTGTGGATAAGTTGCGCAAATTGAATCCAGAACAGCATCTTCTATTCGCTTGTAGGGGTTTAATGCATTAAACCCCTACAGCTGCGGCTACCAGATCCCTACTTTTTGCACAGCCTGACAAGGGTTGTTCCTACAGGTAAATATAAGGAGGATATATGGCAAGATACAGGATAGCGTGGATGCCGGGAGATGGAGTTGGAAGAGATGTGATGGACGCAGCGAGGATAGTGCTGGACAAGATAAACCTTGATGCAGAATATATACCCTGTGATATTGGTTGGGAATTCTGGATGAAGGAAGGCAATCCCCTCCCTCAGAGAACTATTGATATCCTTAAAACGGTTGCCTGTGCCCTCTTCGGTGCAATCACATCCAAACCAAAGGAAGAGGCGGAAAAAGAACTCTCCCCAGACTTAAAAGGAAAGGGCCTAACATACTATAGTCCAATAGTAGCCCTGAGACAGATATTCAACCTCTACACAAATATGAGACCCTGCAAGGCATACCCCGGTAATCCTTTAAATTACAGGAGTGAAATAGATATAGTCGTATTCAGAGAGAATACAGAAGGGTTATACAGTGGGATTGAATTCTATCCCACCCCCGAAGAATTGAAGACTTATCTCTTGCAGAATCATAAAAAGATGGAGAGATTTAAGGATGTGCCAGAAGATGAACTTGCAATATCTATGAGGATATTTTCAAAAAAAGGGTGCAGGAGAATCATTCGGAAGGCATTTGAATATGCAAAAAAAACAGGCAGAGAGAAGGTAACAGTTGTGGAGAAGCCAAATGTAATAAGGGAAACATCAGGGATGATGATAAGGGAGGCAAGAGATATTAAAAAAGAGTATCCGGATATTGAACTAGAAGAGACAAATGTGGATGCAATGTGTATGTGGCTTATAAAGAATCCGCAGAACTATTCGGTGCTTGTTACATCAAATATGTTCGGGGACATAATCTCTGACCTGTGCAGTCAATTGGTGGGTGGACTGGGATTTGCATCGGCAGGCAACATTGGTGACAGCCTTGCCATATTTGAACCAACACATGGCTCTGCTCCAAAGTATGCAGGACAGTATAAAGTAAATCCAATAGCGACAATACTTGCAACGAAACTCATGCTCGAATGGCTCAGGGAAGGCGAGAATGCTACAAGACTGGAGAATGCCGTTGCAGAAACAATAAGGGAGGGTAAGGTAAAGACATACGATATGGGAGGGAATGCATCGACCCTTGATATGGCAAAAACAATAGCGGAAAAAATATAATTCCCTACCTTCCGCCTGCTTTATGCGAGTACACAGAAAGCCTTCTCTCCCACTCTGTAACCAATCCTGCCACTATAACTATAGAGGAATAAGTTCCTATTATGACACCAATGAGCAAGGCGAGTGCAAAGTCTTTTATCATCCTTCCGCCCAGGAGATAGAGCGCGAGGAGAACAAAGAGTGTTGTAATGGATGTGTTTACAGTTCTTGCGAGGTTTTGGTTCACACTCGCGTTGATTATTTCAGAAAAACTACGCCTGCCTCTCTCCTTCTTCAGATTGTCTTTCACCCTGTCCGACAGAACTATTGAGTCATTTATTGAATACCCTATTATGGTGAGAAGTGCCGCAATTGTGGCTGATGAAAACTCTGCCCTTGCAAGGGAGAGAATGCCTATGGTTATCAAAACATCGTGGAAGAGCGCAATAACAGAGGCAATACCAAACCTGTATGTAAATCTTACACTCACATATATAAGAATAATAACCATACCAAGCAGGACCACCCATATTGCCTTTGCCTGCAATGCTCTTGATATGACAGGTCCCACCATCTCTTCCCTCTCAATTCTCACACCATTGTCAGAAAATTTTTCATTTAAAACCTTGTTCAAAACAGTTCCCATACTCTTCCCTTCATACTCGGTCAGTCGCGTTCTTATCATATAATTATAATCCGCCTCCTTGACTCTTTGAATAACAGCATCCCCAAGTCCTACATCTGATATTACTGAACGTATACTCCCAATGTCAACATCCTCGTCAAAATGAACCTCAACGAATGAACCACCTGTAAAATCCAATCCGTAATTAAGCCCCCTTTGAGTAGCAACTGAGATAATACCCACAACGAGCAATGCAAGTGATATTATAAATCCTTTGCGTCTGAAATCTATAAAGTTAATGTTAGTTTTTCCAAACAAACTCACCATAGTTTCCCCCTTATATAGCTATCCTCTTCACTCCCGGTCTTGACGTAATATAATCAAGCAAGAGCCTCGTTATGAATATTGCAGTGAAAAAGTTACATAGTATGCCAAGGGACAAGACAACTGCAAACCCTCTTATAGGCCCTGTGCCAAAATAATAGAGTACTATTGCCATAAGTAGTGTTGTGACATTCGCATCCAGAATAGTTCTGAATGCCCTCCCATATCCTGCACCTATCGCCGCTCTCACGGTCTTGCCTGCAAGCAGTTCCTCTCTTATCCTCTCATATATCAAGACATTTGCGTCCACACTCGTCCCGATGATGAGGACTATACCCGCAATACCCGGCAGGGTAAGGGTAGCACCAAGACCTGATAGAAGAGCGAGCAGAAAGAATATATTCAATATAACTGCAAAGTTTGCAATCAATCCGCAGCCTCTATAGTATATCGCCATAAATACGAGCACGAGGATTGTGCCCAGAATCATCGCCTTCCCTGCCTTTCTCACTGAATCTGACCCGAGTGTCGGCCCAACCGTGCGCTCTTCAATGGTTTCAAGAGGTGCAGGGAGTGCACCCGCCCTCAATATAAGCGCAAGGTCTTGTGCATCCTTGGTATCAGCGCCAGGCATCTCTATCATAGAGTTACCTGTTGCTATCCGTTCCACAACCCTCGGCGCAGACTGCGCAATTCCATCCAGCACTATAGCAATCTGTCTGCCTATATTTGCCCCTGTTATCATCGCCCATTTTCTTCTTGCCTCAGGCTTCATTGTTAAATCAACCCTCGGTGCAGTGGGATTCTTGGGTGTGCCAATTTGCATCCTCGCATCAACGAGCGCTTCACCCGTAAGCACGGGTTGTCTCTTGACGATATATATCAATTTGTATTTCATCCCGTCCTCTTCCTTTAACTTGGAAAAGAGAATTTCTACATCCTTTGGGATTACGCTCTTCACCTCTTCCAGCGATAGATATTTTTCAAGGATTGGTAGATCGTATTCTGCAATCCTTCCCCTGTAAACGAGCGAGAGAAACGGGTTTTGGGGGATAAGCGTGGTATCATAATCTGCCTGTTTCAACTCATACTCATATACAATTCTATCAATATCCTTGACTATACGTTCAAGATTATCAGGAGATTCTACAAGTTTAAATTCCAAAAGGGCAGTCTTTCCTATGATTTCTTTGGCACGTTCCCTGTCTACCACCCCGGCAAGCTGAATTACAATCCTATCCTCCCCTTGCCTTGCAATCTCTGGTTCTGCTACACCAAACTGGTCTATTCTATTTCTTATTATCTCCAGTGCCCTATCTCGCGCATCCCTTGCACTGATACCCTTGGGAAGCTTGTCTCTATCTACTGAGATGACTATATGCATACCCCCTCTCAGGTCAAGTCCCAGTTTGAGTGCCTTTTTTTCTATCTTCTTCACATAACTCTCCGAGAATGTCCTTCTCTCCTCAGGGGTCATCGAAAGGTTTCTTATTGTATATGAAAGCTGCCACAGAGAAATTCCAAGGGCAACCACAACTATTATAAATTTCCATCCAAGATTGGTTCGCATCGTTCCTCCAAGGTTAATACGGAAGAGATGTGTCAAAAATCTGGCAAATTATAACATAAATATTCCCCTATGTCAAGAAAAAACTTTGTTGCCGCAGTCTTATTCACTCCCGTCTGCTTCCTCTTACATTCCCCTTTGCCCGCAGTTCTATTATCTCTCCTTCATTTATCATCATCTCTATATAATCACCACTCAGGCTGTCCTTATCTGTTACAACAACTGGCCTACCGAAGAACATCAATAAGTCTTTATCCATATAATAGCGGAGAGTATCTGAATGGACTTTAAATCTTCCCTTTGTGAGTGTGTTTCCCCTTGCTACAACGAGTGTATCACCATACACTCTCAGCGCGTCACAAGCAAGCTCAATGGTATCTTTCTCTGATTTGAAAAGCACATTGCCCCAGATAACACCCTCCCTCGTCTCAAAATTATAAAACCCCTCATTCCCTTCTATACTTTTACCCCCACCTCGGACAACAAGTGAGTCTCTCGCATATGCTTCATCTCTCTCTTCGTATAACACCCCCTCTCCAGCAGTAAGGGTATCTTTGCCATTTTCTGCTTCTATTCCATTCTCTATATAATATATCCTATCAAAGAAGTATCTACCAAGACCGCCGTATATTACGAGGTCTTCCTTTTCTATCCTGAGGTTGCTCCATACCCTTACACTATCCTCTGTCACAAGTGCTCTATCTGATGTTATCGTTACAGTATCAATTATGAGTTCTACATTATCATACAGGTATGTATATGGCTCTATGTAAATAGAACTATCAGCCCTTGCCGTGTATGAAACGAGGAAGAATACGAATATCATTTCTCTTCCCCTGTAGCTCTTACTTCTCTTATTTTGATCTCTGTAAGATTGGGGCTCGCCTCAAAGGCGTTTCCCTTTATTACACCGTCCTTTGTTATTATTATCACACTATCCTTTGACACTATTTTTTTTCTCTCTTGCTCCCAGGAGAGTGTTTCTGTCTTGAGTATCCTGCCTGATTCCATAGAGGTGACCACTACATTGCCCTTCGCCAGCATATCACCGGAGGGAAATACATACCCAGAATCTGATGTAAGAACAGATGAAGTTTCTTCCTCGGTATTATAGAAAGAGAGATGGACATCGCATATAAGTGTAGTATCTCCATAAACATAAGCCCTTTCTGCACAAAGCCTCCACAACATCTTGCCTTTTATTGTCTCGACCACCTCAAACTTTCCTATTGTCTTATCTACCGGACGGGTGTCTATCTTCCCAGGCTCCCTCTCTCTCTTGCAGGAGAGAAGAAAGAGAAAAATTAACAGGACGATTCTTATCTTACTCATATATATATAAACAATACGGGCAGATACAGCGAATCTAAGATTTGCATGTGTGAAGATTTCCTTCGAATAGGTTTATTATAGGTCCTGTTTAACGACACCCATCCCCTGAAATTTCTCTATGCGCCTTTTTACGAGTTCCTCAACAGGTATCTCTGACAACCTATCAATCTCATCTAAAATGAAATCTTTAAGGATAGATGCCGCCTTTTCAGGGTCTCTGTGTGCTCCACCAGATGGCTCAGGTATTACCTTATCAACTACACCCAGTTCAAAGAGGTCCTGGGCAGTAATCTTCAGCGCCTCTGCCGCATCAGGGGCTTTTGACGCATCCCTCCACAGTATTGATGCACATCCTTCGGGTGATATTACGGAATAATAAGCATACTGCATTATGGCAACGACATCACCAATACCTATTCCTAGTGCTCCACCACTTCCGCCCTCGCCTGTGATGACGACAAGTATGGGTGTAGGCAGATGCGCAAACTCTCTTATATTTATCGCAATTGCCTGTGCTTGACCCCTTTCCTCCGCACCTATTCCGGGATATGCTCCTGGTGTATCAACAAGTGATACTATCGGCTTTCCAAATTTTGCTGCAAATCTCGCCGCTTTTAACGCCTTTCTGTATCCCTCTGGATGTGCCATTCCAAAATTCCTCTTTATCTTCTCCTTTGTAGTCCTCCCCTTTTCTTGGCCTATAAGGAGAGTGGATTTGCCTTTTATTCTGGCAAGCCCACAGATAATTGCAGGGTCATCTCTAAAGCATCCATCACCATGGATTTCAAAAAAATCGTCAGTAATGTACTTCACATAGTCCAGAAAATATGGTCTTGCAGGATGTCTCGCAAGTTGAACCCTCTGCCATCGTGTGAGGTTCCCGTATATCTCATCCCGCAGTTTCTTGAGTTTTTCCTCGAGACTGGCTATCTCATCTCTCAAATCTGCGATACCTTCTTGCTGAAGCAGTTTCAGGTCTTCTATCTTCCGCTCCAATTCTGCTATGGGCTTCTCAAATTCAAGAAATGTTCTATTCATTGCTCAAGTATACCACAAAATCCCAAAAAAGTCAAGTTTTTTGAATTATTTTCCTTGATTGCATAGGAAATTATACCACAGAGGACACGGAGAAACAATATTTATTTATTCTCTGTGTGCTCAAATGGTTGAACTATTTTTATTTGTTTAGAATAATTGAGATTGAATAGATCTTGAGTT
>JAYENM010000127.1:0-15414 GCA_034722095.1 Caldifarciminota bacterium
CAGGGAAAAAACCAATAAAACTTGACATATAGTCCTCTGTATATTCTCCGTTCTTGAACTTCTGCGATGTTCCTGTTTTCCCTGCAATGTCAACTCCTTTTACTTTTGCGAGTATACCGCTTCCATCCCTGACTACACCTACGAGAAGATCAACAATATCTCTGGTAGTAGATTCGTCAATGACCCTCCTTATGACTTTCGGTCTCGCTGTGTACACCACATTCCCATCGCCATCCACTATCTCTTTAACTATATGTGGCTTGAGTAATATGCCACCGTTTGCAATACATCCAAATGCCATTGAGAGTTGTAAAAATGTACACGATATCCCCTGTCCAAATGCAATATTTGCAAATCTAATGGGCGTCCATTCAGAAGAGGGATAAACATTTCCTGATGCCTCGCCAGGCAGTTCTATACCAGCTTTTTGCCCAAATCCAAACAGAATTGCCTTCTCATATAGCTTCTCTCTGCCCACCATACGCGCAAGGTTTATAAAACCAACATTTGAGCTTCTCGCAACTGCCTCCCTGAGTGTCAGTGGTCCGTGCGGTTTCTCATCCTTTATTACCTTATTCATCACAACACACCTTCCACTTCCATCCTCAACAATTGCGTCAAATGAAGCAATACTGTCCTCAAGCACACAGGCAAGCGTAATCACCTTAAATGTCGAGCCCGGTTCATACTGATTCTCTACAACTATATTCCCATACCCCTTAACTGACGCCATACCAAGTATCTCACCAGTTTTCGGGTTCATAACAATTGCCATTCCATCCTTTGCATCAAATCTTTCTACTGTCCTTTTTAATTCCTCCTCTATTATCGCCTGAGTTACAGCATCTATTGTGAGTATTATATTACAGCCTCTCTTTGGTCGTTTTATACCATAAGAGGGATAAGGATACAATACACCACCCGGTGTCTTCCCCATAGTCACAGTGCAGGGTTCTCCCTCTAAAATCCTGTCAAATTTATATTCAATTCCCGATAGTCCTTTGCCATACGGGTCGGTCACTCCTATAAGAGAGGAAGCTATATCAAGTGGATAGACCCTTTTTACATCCTCGCATTGATAAACTCCTTTTATCGCTATCTCGTTTTCTGTAGTTATGTGCCTTTTAATCCAGACAAAATCAGGGTGTTTTGAAAACTTTCTCTTGTTCTCTGCGTATGAGCCCATTCCCTTTTCTGCTAAAGATCTTGCAGTCTGGTCAGAGTCTTTAAGTTGGCCGGGCATAGTATAAAGGGAATGTGTCTTTATACTTGTTGCAAGTAGCCCAAAGTTACGGTCGTATATCCTACCCTTTCTTGGTCTTAATGTAATCTTACAGGTCGCCTGATCTTCTACCTTGTCTTTATACTCCCTCCACTTTGCTGTTTGAAGCCAAACAACCCTGCCAAACAGAAATGCCTCTGCTAAAAAGAGGCAGTAGACTATACATAATAAACGGCGAATATTCATATCAATTATCTACAACACTCTGGAACATTTCTAAAAACTAAAAATCTAGGTAATTATAAAAGTATTGACACTAACTGGTTGAAAACAGTAGTATACAAATCCAATCCCCATTATGTTTTTTAGGCAGATTGCAAGGTTTATTTGTGGGAGGCATCTCTTTGTGGGAGAGACCTCCCGGTCTCGACAGTCAAGGTCAGGAGACCTTTCCCACAGAAAAACATACGATTGCTCATTAAAAATCATCTATTTTTAGACTGTTGACTGCCTACCAGCGAATCTGTCTCTTGAATAATCACTATGTCATTTACATGAGGATACCTGAATCCCCATCCAGATGCGATACGCTTTATTCTTGGATAAGAAAGTAGTTGCGAAGTGCTGGCTCGTAGCCTTTCAACCTCTTCTTCTACACGAGAGAGTTCCCGTTGCTTCTCATTCAGTGTGAGCATTAGTTGTAAAGTTACAGAATGTTGGTAGAGATATAGGAATGAGAGCACAAATATTCCCACTATTATAAGCACATAGACAGGTGCACGCATAATATCAATTGTCAATTGTCAATTGTCGATTGTCAATTGCTTCCGCCACCCTCATCTTTGCGCTCCTCGCCCTTGGATTTGAGGCGATCTCCTCCTCAGATGGTCTTATCGGTTTCTTTGTCAATACTACCAGATGGCTATTCTCTTTAAAAAATTGCTTGACAATCCTATCTTCAAGAGAGTGGTAGGATATAACAATGATTCTCCCGTTTTTCTTAAGTATTGAGAGGGCGGTATGCAGACCTTCTCTCAGGTTTTCCAGTTCATCATTGGTAAATATCCTGAACGCCTGAAAAACCCTCGAAAGGGTCCTTGAGTCTCCCCCTACAAGATCTCTAAGATCAGCCGTTGTTTCTATCATATCACGCGAATTATATATCTTTTTTGCTATCCCCCTTGCCCGTCTTTCCTCACCATAATCCCTCAGGATATTCTCTATCTGAGCCCTTGTGAGATGTCTGAGCCGTCTCTGTAAAGGCAGGCCGTTTGTTCTATTTACTCGCATATCAAGAGGACCATCCAGCCTGTACGAAAAACCCCTTTCTGCATCATCCAACTGGAAAGAAGATAATCCAATGTCAAAGAGCACTCCACAAACGGGCGCCGGTATTAGTGCCTTCAGGTTGCGGAAGTCGCCACAGATGAACTTAATTTTCCCTTTAAACCTTTTAAGTCTCGTTTTAGCGATCTCAAGACTCTCTATATCTCTGTCGATGCCATATACAAACACCTTATCAAATCTCGTTAATATAGCCTCTGTATGTCCACCTGTTCCCAGTGTGGTATCCACCCATATCCCGTTTTTAACAAACGAGAGCACTTCATCAACTAACACTGGTATATGAAACATTAATCTTGCAGGCTTTTCTCCTGCTGCTCTTATAACACCTCCATTCCTTCTATTCCCTCAATTTCAGAAGGATCACCACTAAGGTTCTGTTTTTCGTAATTTTCAACACTCCATACTTCAAGATGATTCAAAATACCAGTTATAACTACCTCCTTTTTGACACCTGCAAAATCAAGGAGATGTTGTGGTATATTTATTCTTCCTTGCCTATCCAGTTTTAAGACCTCTGCACTGCCAGAAAACCATCTTACTATCCTTCTTGCCCTCGAATCCGCCATAGTAAGTCTTGATAATCTCTTTTCAAAACGACGCCATTCTTGCAGTGTATATATTGCAAGACAGCCGTCATATCCCCTTGTTATCACGACCATACTATCCTCAATACCCTTCCTGAACTTCGCAGGAACAGCAAGCCTACCCTTCTCTTCTATGTTATGTCTCTCAAATCCATTAAACATAATCACCACTTTTCACCACTTTTCACCACTTATATATAATTTACATCAAAAATTGTATTTTGTCAAGAAAAAAATAAAAAAAATTTACTTTTCGTAAGTCCTTATTAACCTTGATATTACACTGATTGGGGTATTATTGCGGTACAGAAGGTCTGCAAAGGTATTTCGGCAAATATATTCCACAATATTAGTTTATCCCTTTACTGGACGCATTTTGCGTAAATATAAAGTGTTTTTTGGGGATAATATATAAAAAATAGAAAAGGAGGGTAGTTACGATTTACGATTGATTATTGCCTCAATAAAACCCACGAAGAGTGGTGCTGGAAAGGTGAGACTTGAGGTAAACTCAGGGTGAGCCTGTGTTGCTACAAAAAATCTATTGTTTGACAGTTCTACAAACTCCATGAGATGAGGACCGTTAAGAGGCTGGTGAAATCCAGAGAATAGCATTCCTCCCTTTTCTAATGTAGGTACAAAATCAGGAGAGATCTCATAACGGTGTCTGTGTTTCTCCACAACATACTTTATATCCGGTATGACCTTTCCCCTTCTCTCTGGTTCAAGTGAAATTGCCATATCCCTCTTAAATCTTCTTTCGTACAATTTATGCACTAAAGACCCCTCTTTTATATAAGCGGCGTAAGCCCCGAGCCTCATTGTTCCACCGTATCTATCCTCTTTCAATAATTCTCTCTGATAGGGAAGTATATCAACCACAGGAATTTTGGTATGAGGATTGAATTCCGTCGAATCTGCATCCATACTAAGGACATTTCTTGCATACTCTACAACTGAAAGTTGCATCCCAAGACAGAGGCCTAAAAATGGTATATCATGCTCTCTCGCATATCTGATTGCCACTATCTTTCCATCTATTCCCTTTTCACCAAACCCCCCAGGGACCAGTATACCATCGAGTCTTGAAAGCTGTTTGGAAGTTATAGAGTCAGAGTTAAGCCATTCAATATCTACCTCTGTGGCAAGCCTCGCACCAGCATGAATTAGTGTCTCATTTATTGAAATATAAGAGTCTTTCAGACTGTAATCCCCTATTTTGAGGTATTTCCCAATAATACCAATTCTTACCTTCCCTTTCGGCTTTTTTATCCTTGTAACAAGTTTTCGCCATTCTTTCCAGTCCGGCATCTTTCGGGAAGGTAGTTCGAGTTTTTCAAGCAGTTTGTCACCCAGTTTCTCCTTTTCAAAGTTAAGGGGTACCTCATAGAGAACCTGAATATCGGGGGCTGATATGACATATTCACTTTTTATGTTTGCGTATGTCTCTATTTTCTTTTTCCTTACTATATCGAGGGGTTTATGACCTCTACACAGAATTATATCGGGGATTATGCCATTCTCTTGAAGCAGCTTTATCGCTTGTTGTGTGGGTTTTGTTTTCATCTCGCCAATGTGGTCGGGTACAGGCAAAAATGTAATCAGAATATAGCACACATTCTCTTTGCCCAATTCTCTCTCCATACTCTTCACTGCAAACAAAAATGGGATATTCTCATAATCGCCAACTGTCCCTCCTATTTCTATTATAGATATATCATATCCCTTCCCTGCTTCTCTTATTCTTTTCTTTATTTCATTAGGCACATGAGGGATAAACTGGACGGTTTCTCCAAGATATTTACCTCTTCTCTCCCTTTCTATTATGGAGCTGTAAATCTGCCCTGTTGTGATATTGTTCTTCTTGGGAATCGGAATTTCTAAAAATCTCTCATAATTTCCAAGGTCCTGATCTATCTCTCCTCCATCGTATGTAACCCACACCTCGCCGTGTTCTGTGGGTCGGAGCGTGCCCGCATCATAGTTTATATAAGGGTCTATTTTTATAGCGGTAACAGAATACCCATACACTTTGAATATCTTGCCTATGGATGCAGCAGCGACTCCTTTGCCGACACCCGAGATGACCCCGCCTATTATGATAACATACTTCTCCATTGAGCTCATAATGTAGGGCAAACCTTTAGGTTTGCTATATCCCATGGTTTGCTCTATCGCAAGGCTGACTTGCCTGACGGCAGTCAGGAAGCCTTGCCCTACAGGTTTGCTATATTATTCTCGCAGAGCTGAAGCTCTGCCCTACACCTCTGCCCTACGTTCGCAATAATCTCAATGTTTCAATTATATCACAACTTTTTCTCCCTGTCAAGAAAAAAGTTGCAACCACAGAGAACACAGAGTATCTTTGAGGTAGAAAATTTAAAAAAAATAGAAAACCTCTGTGCTCTCTCCTATCGAACTTAAGCAAGCCTCAGGTTTAGATCAGCTAAGGAAAATACTGATAAAGAATTTGAGCACACAGAGAATAATAAAATAAATATTGTTTTCTCCGTGTTCTCTGTGGTTTTAAAAAAGAAAAAATTTTACTTGCAAAATCTTGATTTTTGTGGTATAATATAAAAGACTACAGACCAAAGACCAGAGACCACAGACCAAAGACTGTAATTTTCTGATATTGATCATTAATCAATCCGCGCCAATTGCCGGGATGGTGGAATAGGTAGACACAGTGGACTTAAAATCCACTGACCTTTAGAGGTCGTGTCGGTTCGAGTCCGACTCCCGGCATATGCATTTTCTCCGTTGGCCAATGGAACAGCCTTATCAGGCTGTGCAAAAAGTAGGGATCTGGTAGCCGCAGACTTCAGTAGGGATCTGGTAGCCGCAGACTTCAGTAGGGATCTGGTAGCCGCAGACTTCAGTCTGCGACCTTGAGAGATCGATATTTCTTCGTGCCTTCGTGGTGAATGTCTTTTTTTGTTTTTTTTCTTGACAAATTGCAAATTTTATTGTATATTATATATAAAGAGTAACAATAGCCATAGATGCACAGTTCGGCTGAGACTTCGGCGAGACTTCGGCGAGCTCAGTCGAGCCGCTCACCGAAGACGGGTTAAGGGAGTTTCATCTTTTGAGATGATTTAACTAGGAGGTGATATGAGGCGGATACGCTGTGTAGGAATGTGTATCCTGCTCGTAGCCACAATGGCATGGGGGTACACAGGGTTCCTCAGGGTGGAACCTGCGACAGGAATGCCAAAGGGAAGTTTCAATATAGGGCTTCTTGCCAGGGGATTTTCATACACCCCAGAGGGAGCAACCGACGCTTATAATGGTGGCAGGCTTGTGCTTGGTATGGATTACGGAGTCATAGATAACCTTGCAATTGGACTACGGGTTCCCTACCGGGGAGATTTTGAACCTGACTGGGACAATAGAAAAACTGGTCTTGGTGATGTGGGAATTGGCGTGAAATATAGCATTGCAGATATATTCGCTATTGAACCTTTCCTCCTGACCGGTACAGGCAAAGATGTATACGGACCCAATAATGGAGAGGGTCGATTCAGGTACTTCACCACAGGCGGGGTAGATGCTGGAGTAAGGGGAGCGATGAGTTATAAAATAGCTAATGTAACTCTCACGGGTGGTGTAGGTTACATATACCATAGTGCAAAGCGAACGCCTGACAATGCTGACCAGTATATAGGGCAACTTGGAGTAAGTTATGATCTTGGAAAGGTCCAGCCCTTTGTTGAGCTTATAGGAGAGGATCTGGGAGGATTTGAAGTGGATAATCCTGTTTTTGGTCCAGAGAGGGCGTATCTCACACCAGGAGTTGTCTTCAAACCCAACTCAAACCTCTCTTTACTTCTTGCAGTTGATGTTGATGTAAGTGGAATCAGCGAAGATGTGTTTTGGAATACATATCCAGCGGACTGGAAAAATGATTATTATGTCACCGCTGGTCCTGGCAAGAAGCAGCCCTGGGCAGTCTACCTCGGAGTGGGATATACAATTGGTAAGCCACCTGTTGAGAAGACAATAATAAAAGGTGAAGTAGCTGATGCTGAAACAGGAGAGCCTGTTCTCGCGTATATAAGTTTTCCCGGGACTGAACTCAAACCCATCCAAACAGATGAAGAGGGCAAGTTTGCATCGTCTCTCACTGGAGAGGAGATTGAGATAGCGGCATCAGCGGATAGGTATGAAACGATGACAAAGACTGTTGCACTGAAGCCAGGGGAAACTATAGACCTTATATTTGCCCTTTCACCGGAAAAGGCTACTATAATAGGGAAAGTAACAGACAAAGAAACAGGCGAGCCAATCCAGGCATCTATTGTGATAGCAGGAATGGAGCCAGTAACAACTGACATTGACGGAAACTGCACCATAAAGGTGAAGCCCGGAACCTATACCGTGAAGGCAGAAAGTGATGGATATGTCGCTGCTACAGTGGAGCTTACACTAGAGAAAGGTGGGGTTACCAAAGTTAATTTTGCACTGTCGCCTACCTTCGTCATTCCAGAAGGCGGTCTCTCACTGGAAGAAATTGCCTCACTGCGGATACTATTTGACTTTGACAAGGCAACACTGACAAAAGAAGCAAGAGCAAGTTTTGATAAAATTGCTCTTACACTTGTGCAGAATCCAGGTCTCAAGCTTGAGATTCAAGGTCATGCCTGCGAAATCGGTACAAAGGAATACAATATGGACCTCTCCATAAAAAGGGCAGCGGTAGTGAAAGACTATCTTATTAATAAGGGAATAGGAAAAGAAAGGCTTACCATAAAAGGATTTGGCGAAACAAACCCCATTGATCTCGGGCACACTAAAGAGGCAAGGGCAAAGAACAGAAGGGTAGAGTTTGTTATTACACAGTAGGGCAAGGCTTCCTGACTGCCGTCAGGCAAGTCAGCCTTGCCCTACAGGTTTGCTATATTATTCTCGCAGAGCTGAAGCTCTGCCCTACACCTCTGCCCTACGTTCGCAATAATCTCAATGTTTCAATTATATCACAACTTTTTCTCCCTGTCAAGAAAAAAGTTGCAACCACAGAGAACACAGAGTATCTTTGAGGTAGAAAATTTAAAAAAAATAGAAAACCTCTGTGCTCTCTCCTATCGAACTTAAGCAAGCCTCAGGTTTAGATCAGCTAAGGAAAATACTGATAAAGAATTTGAGCACACAGAGAATAATAAAATAAATATTGTTTTCTCCGTGTTCTCTGTGGTTTTAAAAAAGAAAAAATTTTACTTGCAAAATCTTGATTTTTGTGGTATAATATAAAAGACTACAGACCAAAGACCAGAGACCACAGACCAAAGACTGTAATTTTCTGATATTGATCATTAATCAATCCGCGCCAATTGCCGGGATGGTGGAATAGGTAGACACAGTGGACTTAAAATCCACTGACCTTTAGAGGTCGTGTCGGTTCGAGTCCGACTCCCGGCATATGCATTTTCTCCGTTGGCCAATGGAACAGCCTTATCAGGCTGTGCAAAAAGTAGGGATCTGGTAGCCGCAGACTTCAGTAGGGATCTGGTAGCCGCAGACTTCAGTAGGGATCTGGTAGCCGCAGACTTCAGTCTGCGACCTTGAGAGATCGATATTTCTTCGTGCCTTCGTGGTGAATGTCTTTTTTTGTTTTTTTTCTTGACAAATTGCAAATTTTATTGTATATTATATATAAAGAGTAACAATAGCCATAGATGCACAGTTCGGCTGAGACTTCGGCGAGACTTCGGCGAGCTCAGTCGAGCCGCTCACCGAAGACGGGTTAAGGGAGTTTCATCTTTTGAGATGATTTAACTAGGAGGTGATATGAGGCGGATACGCTGTGTAGGAATGTGTATCCTGCTCGTAGCCACAATGGCATGGGGGTACACAGGGTTCCTCAGGGTGGAACCTGCGACAGGAATGCCAAAGGGAAGTTTCAATATAGGGCTTCTTGCCAGGGGATTTTCATACACCCCAGAGGGAGCAACCGACGCTTATAATGGTGGCAGGCTTGTGCTTGGTATGGATTACGGAGTCATAGATAACCTTGCAATTGGACTACGGGTTCCCTACCGGGGAGATTTTGAACCTGACTGGGACAATAGAAAAACTGGTCTTGGTGATGTGGGAATTGGCGTGAAATATAGCATTGCAGATATATTCGCTATTGAACCTTTCCTCCTGACCGGTACAGGCAAAGATGTATACGGACCCAATAATGGAGAGGGTCGATTCAGGTACTTCACCACAGGCGGGGTAGATGCTGGAGTAAGGGGAGCGATGAGTTATAAAATAGCTAATGTAACTCTCACGGGTGGTGTAGGTTACATATACCATAGTGCAAAGCGAACGCCTGACAATGCTGACCAGTATATAGGGCAACTTGGAGTAAGTTATGATCTTGGAAAGGTCCAGCCCTTTGTTGAGCTTATAGGAGAGGATCTGGGAGGATTTGAAGTGGATAATCCTGTTTTTGGTCCAGAGAGGGCGTATCTCACACCAGGAGTTGTCTTCAAACCCAACTCAAACCTCTCTTTACTTCTTGCAGTTGATGTTGATGTAAGTGGAATCAGCGAAGATGTGTTTTGGAATACATATCCAGCGGACTGGAAAAATGATTATTATGTCACCGCTGGTCCTGGCAAGAAGCAGCCCTGGGCAGTCTACCTCGGAGTGGGATATACAATTGGTAAGCCACCTGTTGAGAAGACAATAATAAAAGGTGAAGTAGCTGATGCTGAAACAGGAGAGCCTGTTCTCGCGTATATAAGTTTTCCCGGGACTGAACTCAAACCCATCCAAACAGATGAAGAGGGCAAGTTTGCATCGTCTCTCACTGGAGAGGAGATTGAGATAGCGGCATCAGCGGATAGGTATGAAACGATGACAAAGACTGTTGCACTGAAGCCAGGGGAAACTATAGACCTTATATTTGCCCTTTCACCGGAAAAGGCTACTATAATAGGGAAAGTAACAGACAAAGAAACAGGCGAGCCAATCCAGGCATCTATTGTGATAGCAGGAATGGAGCCAGTAACAACTGACATTGACGGAAACTGCACCATAAAGGTGAAGCCCGGAACCTATACCGTGAAGGCAGAAAGTGATGGATATGTCGCTGCTACAGTGGAGCTTACACTAGAGAAAGGTGGGGTTACCAAAGTTAATTTTGCACTGTCGCCTACCTTCGTCATTCCAGAAGGCGGTCTCTCACTGGAAGAAATTGCCTCACTGCGGATACTATTTGACTTTGACAAGGCAACACTGACAAAAGAAGCAAGAGCAAGTTTTGATAAAATTGCTCTTACACTTGTGCAGAATCCAGGTCTCAAGCTTGAGATTCAAGGTCATGCCTGCGAAATCGGTACAAAGGAATACAATATGGACCTCTCCATAAAAAGGGCAGCGGTAGTGAAAGACTATCTTATTAATAAGGGAATAGGAAAAGAAAGGCTTACCATAAAAGGATTTGGCGAAACAAACCCCATTGATCTCGGGCACACTAAAGAGGCAAGGGCAAAGAACAGAAGGGTAGAGTTTGTTATTACACAGTAGGGCAAGGCTTCCTGACTGCCGTCAGGCAAGTCAGCCTTGCGAAAGCAAACCCACCGCCACAGGCGGTGGGTTTGCTCTACAGACCTAATCAACCAATCAACTAATTAACTACTCAACTACTCACCTACTCAACTATTCAACTAATTAACTAATCTACCAGGTGTATCTCACAGTATATATAATTTTTTTCTCTCTGCCCTTTGCCACATCTATGGGAAATTCAATTGTGTATGCATCCTTCTTCTTATAAGTATGGCTTGTTTTTATAATCTCCCAGTAGCCGGCAAGATGTTCAACTACCTGCACGGTTATCTTTTCATCCTTATGGTTTCTGATGCTTATTTCGTATGTCTCTTCTCTCACCCTTTCGGCTATCTTTTTCGTTTCTATCACCTTACGCTCAGCAACTATATCAAACGCATCCCCTATATATAACCTTACGGTCTCGTTTTTTGGTGTATGTTCAATCCTGTCCTCGCCCGCGAATAGAAGTGAACCATCCTTATCCCTCTTGTATATCCTTGCCTTGCCTTGAGGAAGCGGAACTCCAAGTCCGTTCTCTTTAGAATTGTTAAATTCAAGTTTTACCTGCACCCTGTTGTATCTCGTCCCGTCATAGATATAAATCTTCTTTGTTCCTATCTTTACAGGATTTATAAACCTGATCTGTTTTTCTTCATTAGAACGTATTGTAGTTGGTTCCTTTAAATCATACAGGTGATACTCAAAAAATCCCCTCTCCTCAAATCTGAGTGGAGCTGCTAACACCCTCTCTATCCCTTTTGCATACCTTGGCCGTGGCTCCTCAACCCTGTGAACCGCCCCTGCAACGACCTTCAGTTTCGCATTCTCATAAGTCGTGCCCGTATGATTTGTAATCGTAACCCATCCCTCAAGTTCCATCTCAGTGTCATCCTTATTTACAACCCCAACATAATCAGCGTGCCACCCAATACCAGATGCCAGATAACTGACCTCGCATTTTCTCTTACCTCCTTTTTTGACATCCAGAAGCCAAACGAGTGTAGGTTTAAGTATGAGACCCTCCGGGAGTTCTGGTAATACAATCTTGCCAGGCGGGTCTATCCAGATATTACCAGCCATCTCAAGAACTATCCCACCCTTTGTAGAGAGCAACTTCGCGGTTTTTCTCTCCCTCTTTTTCTCGTTTACCTCAAGTTCAAAAAATATCTCCCTTCCTATATATTTCTCGTAGAGCTTCTCCCTCGAAACAAGATCGTACTCATAGTTTTGCTCAACCACAGAGACACCCTCTGCTGTGAAACTGACAGATGTTGGATCTATTGTGGATGCAACATCTTCATACTTCAGTTCTCCTCTCCCCTTTTTGAGCGTAAACTCCCTTATCTCATTGACAAGCCCTGTATTGTCGTTATATACGGTTATTCTCACTTCACCGTGCAGATTGGAGATAGAGAGTAAAAAGCAAGAAGTAAAGAGAAGAGGAAGTAGCGCTGTTTTTTTCATACAACCCCCGTAGTAAAATTAAAAATCAAATATCAAAATGCAAAATTAAGGACAAAACCACGAAGGCACGAAGTTCACAAAGATCACAAAGAATTAACAATTTACAATTGAAACTTAACAATCGAAAATTGTAAATTGAAATTGGTGCCTTTGTGTCTTGGTGGTAAGGCTTTTTATTTTTTTGTAAATACTATGCTCCCTGCCTCCTCCTTTGCAAGGATTCTGTCGCCTTTTTTAAACCTTCCCTTTATTAATTCTCTTGAGAGCGGAACTTCAATGAGTGTTCTAATACACCTCTTTAGTGGTCTTGCACCTTCTGTCTCGCTCCATCCCCTCTCTCCAACCAGTCCCTTCACTCCGTCATCTACTTCAAGAATAATCTCTTCTTCCTTAAGCCGCGTATTCAGATAAGAAATCTCTATATCTACTATCTTCCTTATCTCTTCCTTCCCAAGAGGCTTAAATATGACAATCTCATCCACTCTGTTCAGGAACTCAGGTCTGAAATGCTGATGCAGTGCATCCTTTACCCTTTCCTCATAATCAGAGTAATGTATAAACTGTGAGCCAAGATTTGATGTCATAATTACTATTGTATTCCTGAAATCAACTGTTCTTCCCTGTCCATCTGTCAGTCTACCATCGTCGAGAAGTTGCAATAGGACATTTGCGACATCAAGATGTGCCTTCTCCACCTCATCAAACAGGATTACTGAATATGGTCTTCTCCTTATGGGCTCTGTCAACTGTCCTCCCTCTTCATAACCGATATATCCTGGTGGAGCACCTATAAGTCTTGATACTGTATGCTGTTCCATATATTCAGACATATCTATCCTTATAAGCGCATTCTCATCCGAAAACAGAAATTCTGCAATCACCTTTGCAAGAAGTGTTTTGCCAACGCCTGTAGGTCCAAGAAATATAAATGAACCTATCGGGCGCGTAGGGTCTTTTAATCCTGCTCTTGCTATTCTTATAACATCTGCCACCTTGTTTACCGCTTCATCTTGGTTTACTATCCTCTTGTGCAGAAACTCCTCTACCTTCAGCAGTTTTTCCTTCTCATCTTCCAGCATTCTGTCCAGGGGAATACCTGTCTTCTCAGATATAATCTTTGCTATATCCTCCTTATCAACAAGCTCGTCTATTCCGCGAACCTTAAGCCATTCTTCCTTCTTGCGCCTGTACTCTTCTGACAGTCTCGCAGATTCATTTTTCAATCTCGCTGCAGTCTCGTAATCCTGTGATTCCGCAGCATCCTTTCCCCTTCTGTAAAATTCCTCAAGTTTCTTTTCCATCTCTTTCAATTCTGGAGGGAGAGAAAATATCTGAATTCGCAACTTACTGCAAGCCTCATCCATAAGGTCAATAGCCTTGTCGGGCAGAAATCTGTCGGTTATGTATCTATGAGAGAGACGCACTGCTGTTTTAATGGCATCGTCCGAGATTTTTACACCATGATGTTGCTCGTATCTTGGGCGAAGTCCCTCAAGTATCTTTATCGTGTCCTCTACAGACGGCTCCTTCACATATACAGGAGAAAACCTTCTTGCAAGTGCCTCATCCTTTTCTATATATTTTCTGAATTCTGTAAGGGTCGTGGCACCTATACAGGAAATCTCACCCCTCGCGAGTGGTGGCTTAAGCATATTACTTGCGTCAATCGCACCCTCTGCCGCGCCAGCCCCTGCAATGAGGTGAAGTTCATCTATAAATAGAAGAACCTCCCTTTTGGACTTCTCAAGTTCTGAGATTACTGCCTTCATTCTCTCTTCAAATTCTCCTCTGAATTTACTTCCTGCAACCAGAGCCCCCATATTAAGCTCCAGTATTCTCTTTCCCTTAAGGAGTTCTGGAATATCGCCCTTCACTATCTTCTGTGCAAGTCCTTCCACAATAGCTGTTTTGCCTACTCCTGCCTCTCCTATCAAGGCAGGATTATTCTTAGTTCTTCGGCATAGTATCTGTATACAGAGGTTTATTTCTCCTTTCCTTCCTATTACAGGGTCAAGTTTATCTTCTTTTGCAAGTTTTGTTATGTCCCTTGAGAACCTTTCAAGTACCCTGTAAGTCTCTTCCGCCTCTGGTGCTGTAATTCTTGCACTTCCTCTCACATCTTGCAGAGCCTGATAAATGTTTTCCTTTGTAATACCAATACTTTTTAATATATCCTGCGATGTACCACCACCCACATCAGAAATAGCGATGAGAATATGTTCACAACCAATATACTCGTCCATAAGTCTTCTTGCCTCTTCCCACGCGCTATCCAATACGCGGCGTGCTCTGGGAGTTACATATATCTGTGTAGTTTCCCCTGTCTCATAATGAACCCTTGGACGATTTACAAGATCAGTCTCAAGCTTTGACCTGAGCGTTTCAGGCTCAGGCCCGAGCCTTTTAATCACCTGAGGCACCACACCTTCTCTCTGGTCAAGTATCCCGTAGAATATGTGTTCAACATCGAGTTCCGGATGCCCATACTCCCGCAGTTTTGCCTCTGCAAGTTCAAGTGCCTCCTGTGCCCTTGCTGTAAATCTATCAAACCTCATAAAAAACCTCTGTATTATTCACCACAAAGAATACAAAGATTGTAGGAGCGACTTCTCTACCTGTCGGTAGACAGGCCAGTCGCGATGTCGTTGTGTCATTGCATCAATTACCTAATTACCTAGTAACCTAATACTAATAACGCAAAGACGCTACGACGCAATGGACTCTATAACCCAATAACTCAATTACTTAATTACTATCTTCATCTGTGTTAATCCGTGTCTATCTGCGTTAATCTGCGTCCGATTCTATAACAATTATATCACAAAATGGCAAAAATGTCAAGCCTTTTCATCGTAGGGCAAACCTTTAGGTTTGCTTTAACGCAAGCCTTGCCCTACAGGTTTGCTCTCGCAGAGCTAAAGCTCTGCCCTACAGGTTTGCTCTACATTTTAATTTTTAGGGGAAATGTTTACTGGTGTTATTGGCTGACCTCAAGGCAGGAGATAGTGTTGCAGTGAATGGGGTGTGCCTGTCCTACAAATGTAGCCACACCTGTCCCGTCACAGGTCATACGACCCGTCCACAGGTCACAGACTCGTCCACAGGATCCGATGGATACGGGCGGGAAATTCAATTTGTGCTAGTCCGAAGGATCCGTATGGACACGGTTTGAAATCGTGCCTACAAAATTACCTGCACCCTCGCCAAGGCGGGGTGCCTACAACTAACTAACATCAATTGTCCTCTCCTTCC
>JAYENM010000128.1:0-3027 GCA_034722095.1 Caldifarciminota bacterium
TTTTTAGGATATTCTGTCGGCATAGTCGTCAATAAAAATCGTGACGATGTCGCAACAGATACAATAGCATGTAAAGTTGAGTGCCGGATGGGAAGGCGCGGCAAGTAGGATGATCCGAGAGTCAGAACACCTGCCTGAGCGTACGGAAAGATTTTTAAAAAGCATTTGTTAGTTGTCTTTTTAAATGTCTTCAAAGGCATAGCTTTCGTGGACCGAGGCATGCCAAAAGATCATGAGGATAAAAAAGGGACATCCCCGGATCGATTTAATATCGGTTTGGGGATTTTTTTTGTAATCTGTCAGATCAAGGAAGCCGGTTAGATGCCGGCGCTGCCCCGCAACTGTAGGCGGAATGAACCCCACAAGATGCCACTGGCTCTTTGAATGAAGGGAGCTGGGAAGGCGGGGTGGGTAGACGTTGCCGCAAGCCAGGAGACTTATCTGACGGATAAAACAACATATCCGACCGAGGGGAAAGGAGGTTATTATGAAAAAAGGCACGAAAAGAATTCCGTTCTTATGAGTATGATAGCGAGGAAAGAAGTTAAATAAATCAAACATCAAACTCATAAGGAGGATCGAAAAATGAAAAAGTTGTTAATATTGCTTGTGTGTCTGTTTGTTGCGTTATCCGTCCCTGTCCATGCACAGGAAGGAAAAAAAGATGTGATAACGATGGAAGAGGTGGTGGTTACTGCAACCAAAACTAAAGAGAAGCGAAAAGATATTCCAAACGCCGTTATCATTATGGATGAAATAGACATTCAGGAATCTCCGGCAAATAGCCTGGGGGAACTTCTGGCTAACGAACTGGGTATAGACTGGAGAACGTATGGAAATTATGGAGGCGCTGCTCAGGAAATTCATATTCGAGGCATGGGTGGTGATGCAACACAGGTCTTTGTTAATGGTGTGAGTGTCAATTCTCCATCTCTGGGCATTGCGGATGTGGCGAAAATTCCTCTTAATAGTATTGAACGTATAGAGGTAGTTAAAGGTTCGGGCTCCCTCCTCTATGGTTCAGGTGCCATGGGAGGAACTGTTAACATTATAACAAAAAGGCCGAAACGCGACAAAATGGTTCTGAAAGCGAGTGTCGGCTACGGTTCTCAAGATACCTATCAGTTGTCGGCCGAGCAGGGGATGTTTCTTTTCGGTGATTTCGGATATTATTTGACGGCTAACCGGCGTGAAACCGATGGATTTCGAGATAACAGTGATTTCACTCATAACGATGTTTCCTTCAAACTGGTTTACGACAAAGGTGATGTTCTGGATATAAGCCTCTACGGCGATTACGTTGATCGTGAATATGGCAGGCCCGGTGTCGAGCCGCCTCCGGAAACACAGGATTATTACATTGGAGGAGTAAAATTCTACAGTAGTGATGCAGCGAGCGTACTTGACAATGGCAGTGATGATGACGCTCATGTGGTGTTACAGCTCAAGAGTAATCCATCAGAATGGTTGAGTCTTAACTTCAGGGGTGATTATACATACATGGAAAATTATAATTATGATCGTTATCACTCTTCAGGTACAGGAGGAAAGACATGGACAACCAATGAAGTGACCGGAATAGAAGGAAATATAGAGATCAAACCCTTTGAAGGTGCGAATTTCTTGCTGGGCGCAGAATACAAGGATTACGACTGGAAAAATGAGAAGGTGGATTTGAATACAAACGGCGCTGAAGTTGCCGGGACAAGATCAAAAACCAAGGCCGACCTGCATACCAAAGGGATCTTCGCAGAGATTCAGTACAGGCCTTGCAAGTACTTTAAGGCACTGGCCGGCATAAGACATGAAGACCATTCTACATTTGGGTATGAAGATCTTCCCCGTTTCGGGCTGATTGTTAACCCACTTAAAAACACAGTCCTGAAATTTAGTCGAGGAAAGCACTTTAAGGCACCGACACCTAACGATCTTTTCTGGCCATATGAAGACTGGGGTTGGGGAATGGGTACTGAAGGAAATACAAATTTAAAGCCCGAAACAGGATGGCATACAGACGCAACCGCCGAACAAACTTTTTTTGATGAAAAAGTATTTATCACACTTTCGTGTTTCAAATGGAATATTGACGATAAAATTAGCTGGGTTCCTGACAGCAATTTTTTTTATAGACCGCAGAACCTCGATACTTATGAAGCTGATGGCTGGGAACTTGGAACAAAACTCGGACCGTTTTATAATCTGATTTTAGCCCTTAGCTATACAAACACCGACGCAGAAGAAACCAAAAAAGGTGGTGCCAGACGTCAGGCACGGTATACTCCTGATGACCAGTTCAAAGGGTCTTTAACCTATTGGACTGAACTCGGTCTCAATGCAACTGCCACGGTTCGTTATCTGGGTAAACGACCCGGAATGTATGATAATGATACCGATATCAATCCTTCCCGGACTCTGGCATCATATTGGACAACGGACATTAAAATCGGGCAGCGTCTATATAACCACTGGATACTTACCCTTACAGGCAACAACCTGTTTGACAAGGGATACGAAACCTATGTACAAACTTTCTATGATTCTACCAATACAGCCACACTATGCCCTTATCCAGGGTCTGGAAGATCCGTCTTTTTCAGTGTGGGTTATGAGTTTTGATTATGACTAAGTCAAGTTCAGCACAAGCTTTGTGACGCAGGCATATCCATGGATATGTTGAGGAACAAAATCGTGAAATCTCGCCGCGGCGGGACAGCAAGAGTTTTTAAGTCGCAGTGGCTGGCTACTGCAAACTTCGGGTTAAAGACGGACAAAGCAGGAGAGTTCTTCTCTATAGAGAGAATTTCCTCTGCTTTGTCTTTCTGATAGGGCTTATGAGGTAAAGGATGAAAGGATATATCCAGATTTACACAGGCAACGGCAAAGGAAAAACCACGGCGGCTTTCGGGCTTGCTCTGCGCGCCGCTGGGGCTGGCTTTAGAGTATATATCGCCCAGTTTGTCAAGGGAAAGAAGTACAGCGAACTCAAAGCCCTGGACAAGCTGTCGGAATTTATTACAATAAAACAAT
>JAYENM010000129.1:0-3014 GCA_034722095.1 Caldifarciminota bacterium
TCCAATTGCCCCTTTGGAGTAAGATGCCCCACTGGGGCTAAGGAGCAAATGATTTTGTAAGTTTTTTTGCTTTTCACAACCAGTTTACACCCTCTAACGCAATCTAAAGATTGCGGCTACCATAACCCGTGATTATATGAGCGATTATATCCTCCTGTGGTCATATGACACTATCTCAAGATGGTGAGTTTCTTTATTTCGTTATTCTCACCTGATTTCAGCTGGTAGAAGTATATACCATTTGAAACAAGCTTGCCAGCATCATCTTTTCCATCCCATTTTGCTGTATGCTCTCCAGCGTCTGTGGGTCCGTCAACTAATGTCCTTACTGTCCTTCCTGTTATATCATATAGTTTGAGGGTGGTGTATCCATCAACAGGAAGGCAGTATCTGATAGTGAATTGACGGCCAGGATTTGGATGCACGCTGTAGAGATGAAATGTTAACAAAGCGGGATTCGCGACGAAGAAGCAGGATGAACCATTCGAAATCACATCCTTTTCATTCAACCTTACATCCTTAAGAGAAATCTTGCAACCTAATGCGGCATCTTCCTTTACCCTGAAGGTGAAATTAACAGTGTTTGCCTCTTCGGGTGATTCTGTGCCAGCAAGCACGACTTTTACCTCACCCTCCTTTTCTTTATACAGACACTGGTATCCAGAAAGGGTTGTTGATACATCCTCTAATGAGAGCATATCAGGGTCAAATGTAAGGGTAAACTCAGAGGAGAATAGACCCTCGGGATTCTCTATCAATACCGGCACATTAACAATTCCTCCGGGTGCTCCCGATACATCCTTAAGTGTAAGCACTGCAGATGTGGGAAATTCCTTTCCACCTGTCTCCACAGGGAAGTCTGTAATAGTTCCAACAACATATTGGAGTATGAGGGAGGCATCAAGCGCAGTGATACCATCTGCACCACTCACATCGGCTACTATTTGCTGGGATAGAGTAAGGGTTACGAGATCCAGCAGATACTGTAGTATGAGTGATGCATCGTAAGCCATAACCTCACCATTTTCACTCACATCACCATAGGGACCTATGACAATGAACGCATTATCCTCAGTAACCACTTCAGGGGTTCCCTCATTGAATGTAAAGGATGTGAAGATTAGAGCTGATGAATCACCTGTAGATGCCCCAGATGAAACCTTAAATAGCAGTTTTATCAAGTTTCCTGAATTAGAGAGGGGATAAGCTCCAGAAGATGCAACAGACACAGAATCAGTATCAGTATTCCACTCGGTCAACCAGCCAGCCCCATTAAGAAGAGTGCTGGATGTATCTATACCGACAGCAGTCAGTATGGTTGTGTCGTAGTCAACCACAAACTGAAAGGACAACACCCCCATACCCGTAAGGTCGCTTACAGATATGGGAACCGCCACGGTATCCCCTGGGGAGCCATAGGCAAGGGGAAGACTCACGGTCGCCTGAGGGTTTACCACATAACTGGATGTGTCTGACACAGAAACAGAATCATCGTTATCTTTAGCCCAGATGTAGAAGTAGACAGTGTCGTTCCTGTTCTGTGGGTTAATGTGGTAGTAATAAGTTGAAGTAGAAACGCTGTCGTGATGGGTAGGAGTAAAACTGCCAGAATTTACTTTGTAGAACATAGAATCAGCAACAACAGAGTCCTCATCGGTTATCTGGGCACTTATAATAACCGTGTCAGCAGAATCTGGAGCATCAGGAGTGTGGGTTATATTTGAGATTACAGGGGGGATAGGAAGAAGCATAGTTGCCGCATCGTCAAGATAGAAGTAGGCAGTAGTTATAGAATCTCCCCAATCTTCATCGTAGGCTCTTATCTCGAAATGGAGGCTGTCCGCATTAGATGGAGAAAGGCCGCTCCAGGTTAGAACTTGCCAACTGGAGCTATTGGAACTGTAACTGGAGGAATTATAGGAGATGTAAGAGTTACTTGCGTCATACCATCTGAGATAGAGTCTCGCCTTTGAGTGTGGGTAATTGTCGTATACCCACAGGGAGCAGGTATAATTCAGGCTGGGGCTCACATCTACATACTGTTCCAGCCATTGTGTTTCTGTGGATGATGTAAATTCCAATTTACACCCAGAGAATCCACTGTGAAGGGTATCGATAGTTTTGTATGTAGTACAGGCAGTAGTCCCATACCAGTGGTCGGGTTTTCCCTCTATCCAGGATTCAAATCCGGGATTTAGTAGAAGGTTCTGGGCAGGGACCATCGCAAATGACCCCAGAGCCAATACCCCGAAAAGCAATCCGAGCAGTCCTTCTCTCGACATATCTCCTCCTTTCTTTTCTACCTGTTGGTGGACAGCCAAAAGATCTGTTTCTCGCAGACTGAAGTCTGCGGCTACCACGCTGGGAGAATTGGTAGCCGCAATCTTCAGATTGCGTGGAAATGTTGTTTTCGCAGACTAAAGTCTGCGGCTACCAGGATACCAGAGCTGTCCCAACATAGAGGTTAAAAAAGTATGCATTATAAACCAGAAATCAACTTTTGTCAAGGAAAAAAAGAAATTTTTTTCATCTTGACATTTGATAGATTTTGTGATATAATTAGTTTACTACAGTTTAAGCTGGTAGCCGCAACTTTTAAGTTGCGTTAGTTCCATAAAGTCGAAGTTTGTGCACGCAAGCTAAAGTGGTTGTGCAAAAGCAACCGTTGCACAGCACCTCATACGAGCCGTAGGGCCGTATGGAAAGGGTTTTATATAAAAGGCTTACGCCTTAATTCCAAAGGCTTACGCCTTAATTCCAAAGGCTTACACCTTAATTCCAAAGGCTGACGCCTTAACTCCATCACAATCGACATTAAAAGCTCTCCTGCGGACTTTTTGTGGTGTCAGGAGTTGCCTTACGGCGACCTTCGGTATACCCTCCTGATACGCATCCGACGATCTGTCGGGAGGAAACTCCCGACAGCACAGGTAGTTATTTTTGATTTTTAATATTTGATTTTATTTCGGAGGTAACATGAAAAAGAAACTTGTAATACTCATTTGTCTCGGAAT
>JAYENM010000130.1:0-3006 GCA_034722095.1 Caldifarciminota bacterium
AGGAAAGAGAATTTGTAGGGACAACCCTTGCCATACGGCTCTGTGAGTGGTTGTCCGTTAGACAGGAATAGTGTTTTCGGACAGGGACAAGCCCTGTCCCTACTGCCTCTTAAAATCCCTGTAAAATCACATAATTCATTGTTTGGAGAGCACAGAGAATTAAATTTACTCTGTGACCTCTGTGGTTTGTCATATTCTTTCATATTCTATTTGACACTACCTCATATCAAAAATCAAATATTAAAAGCATAGTTTTAAGGTTTTAAAACACGAATAACACAAAATACGAACTACACGAATTAATTTTGTTCATGATAATTTATCCGATTCGTAGCATTCATGTTCTCATAATCATATGTAATCAGTGAAATCAATGGCTTATTTTTGATTTTTGATCTGTCATTTTGATATTTGATATTTAGTATTTAATATTATCTTCGTGGTTTCTTTTGTTTAATTATGCTATTCCATAATGGGGTTCCTCTTGCGACAAAGTTTATTGCATTATTTTTAATCCCTTCAATCCGATAAAAAGCTTCCTTCCTCCGTGGAGAAAGCTTGGTCCTGTACTCTTTCATAGTATCAATAACATATATTCCCATTCTGCCTATTGCCCATCTATCCCTTGAAAATGGATTTGAGCAAAAGCAGGCACTATATCCTGATTCTTTGGCACAATCTCGTACAAGTTTTGAATGTCGACCAAACGGATACGAGAGAAATTCTACGGGTTTACCGATTTTGTCTTCTATCGTTTTTTTAGAGAACTCTAATTCCCTTTGTATTCCTTTCCTTGAAAGATTTGTAAGGTCAGGATGTGTATGTGTATGAGAGGCAATTTCAAATCCCAATCTGGATAATTCTCTGAGCTTATCCCATTCCATATGTGTATGTTTGGTTATGCCTGCGTCCCAGGAGTTCATTTTGCCAGCATAATAGGATACCACAAATATTGTAGCGGTGAAACCATATTTAAGTAATACTGGAAGAGCGTTTTTATAAAAATTGTTATATCCATCGTCAAATGTAATGACTACTGATTTCGGAAGATGATCATCAACAAAAATGTCCGGTGGTTTAATGCATCTAAATTGATTTTTAGAGAGCCATCTTATCTGTTTTTCAAACCTCGTTTTTGATATCCAAACACCGCTCAGTTCAAACGGCGCTATACTGTGGTAAAGCAATATAGGAATATTGAATAAGATATCCATTCTAACCAAGAAATACCTTCTCAACTTCTATTTTTTTCCCCAGAAATCTATCTACCATTTTACTTAAATTTTGCGGAATATCACTGAAATAAAAGCTATAAGTAGGAGTCCTTCTATTATTTTTTGTACCCTCTGTATCGAGAAGTTCACCGACAGATGTTGCTACCTCAACAGCGGAATCCACGAGATTTACCTCTTCTCCCATAACATCTTCTATAACATTCTTTAACATAGGATAATGTGTACATCCCAGAATAAGTGTATCTACATTTTCTTTCTGCAATGGTTTCAGGTAAAACTCTGTTATTTCCCTTGCGAATGGAGTATTTATAAGCCCTTCTTCTACCAATGGAACAAAAAGAGGACAGGATTTTTGTACTATCTTAAATCTATCTCCCAGGACGGTTGAGTATATACCGGATTCTATGGTAGCCCTTGTTCCAATCACGCCGATAACCCTCTTTGCCAGCGAAAGAGCCTTTTTGACACTTGGTTTTACGACTCCCACGAACGGTATGTCCTTATAGTTACTTTCAAGCTCCGGCAGGGCATTGCTTGATGCTGTACTGCATGCTACTACTATGAGTTTTACTTTTTTTCCCAGGAGAAAGTCTACGATCTCCTTAGAAAATCTTGTTATCGTTTCCTTTGATTTTGAGCCGTATGGAACCCTTGCAGTATCACCAAAATAGATGATGTCTTCATAGGGGAGAGTCTTTATGATCTCTCTGGCAACAGTTAATCCGCCTATTCCAGAATCGAATATGCCAATCGGTTTATTCATAATTCATTTGTTTTTCGTAGTCTGTTTTGAATTTCCCAATTCCTTCTACTATTCCTAATGCGATATTTCTTATGAACCAATCCTTCGTTAAATTTTTTTCACATTGAGGATTAGAAAGAAACTCCGCCTCAACCAGTACCGCGGGCATGTATGCGCCCCTCAAAACAAAGAAATTTGCCTGTTTTACACCTATTGACTTTATGCTTTCCTTTTTTGTTATAGATTTTAAGATATATCCTGCGAGTTCTTTTGATTCTGAGAGATACTCTGTCTGTGCAAGATCCCACAATATAGACTCGAGGTCTGCTCCCAGTTCTCTCTCTTCAAATTTTATTACGCTATTTTCCCTTGCCTCTACCGCCCTTTCCCAATCTGTTCTTGCACGAGATAAAAAATATACTTCACAGCCGTGCGTTTTTCTACTCCTACAGGCATTCAGATGTATTGAGACAAAAAGGTTTGCACCATTTTGATTTGCAATTTTAGTCCTTTTCTCAAGAGATATAAATTCGTCTTTATCTCTCGTCAATATACAGTTAATTCCTGCCTTTTTTAACTCACTGGCAACTATTTGTGCGATTTTTAGCACAATATCTTTCTCTTTGGTCTTTTTAAGTCCGACTGCACCCGGGTCTCTGCCTCCATGTCCTGCGTCTATTACAACATTTTTAATCTCCACTTTTCGGTCAAATATTATTATACCATTGTCTCCTTGCTCCGCTACCAGATTAAAGCCACTTTTCAGTAATGGTATAAGCATGGAAGAATGTAGAAATACATCATCCTCCTGTTTTTTTGCAGGTAACGGAAAGTTATATGGTTTTCCATTTAAAAGCACCCATGGCGAACCGTCTGTTAAAATAATGGTTAAGTTTCCCTTTTGCCAGAATATCCTCCCGCTCTTTCCAAGATAATTTATCTTGCTGCCAAGAAGTTGAGATATTGGTTCTAAATTTATGTATTGAGAACCATTTAGCTCTTTTACCGTAACCTGAACATTATTACCTT
>JAYENM010000131.1:0-3004 GCA_034722095.1 Caldifarciminota bacterium
GAAGATAAGATTTCAGAACTCAAGTAAATCGGAGTTTCGCTTATGAAAAGGGAAAATATAAATTATAAAAGGAGAGAGACATGAAAAAGAGGCCTGTGAATTTAGGTAGGACTGATGAAAATATTGCGGAACAGTATCCCAATATTTTCGAGGGATTGCAAAAAGACGCTGCTCAGAATGCGTGGGATGCAAGATTAACAAAGAAGGGGAAAGGCTGGAAGCTTATTTTCAGATATATTCCTGATCGTCATACCCTTGTGTTCGAGGATTTCGGGACCACGGGAATGGATGCAAAAAGTGGATAGAATATCAGAGCCTCTGGGATACGACTAAAGCTGAAGAAGATACTCTTGGAGCACGTGGGCAGGGTAAGTTTTTGTTTCATTATTTTTCCCAAACAAAACTTGTGTTGACTGAGACCATTGACGAAGAAGGAAAGTATCGTTTCTCTTGGGGTACTGCGGAAGAATGGGATGATGAGGGCAAGCATCTTCAAGACTTCGTACCTGGTGCAAGACTCCTTGATCACCAAGGTACACGCATCTGGATAGTGGATGTGAAAAGAGAATTGCTGGAAGATCTGTTGGATTACAGAACTTTCATGAAGTATATATCAGCAACATGGTGGGAAATTATAAGAAACCGGAACGCTATGTTTATAGTTAATTTTGATGGAGTTGATAGACAGGTTAGTCTTCCTGAACTACCACGAGTAAAAAAGGAGAAGCCTCCTTTTATAAACGAAAGGATCGGAAATATAGGCAAGATCCGTAATCTAGTATTGCGTTACTGTGAAGATGAAATCCTGGTAGAGTGGAGAGGGGTTAGCGTGCAGAGGGGTGGGATGAGTGTGCTGAGACTGCCGATTGTAGCTGAAGAAAGCCTGAAAAATAAGATATATGGATATTGTAACTTCGACGATTCATTGGAAACGGAACTCAAGAAGTGCGAGTTTCCCAATCACTTCGGGTTCAGGTCTAAAAGAGCATGGAACCACACTAAAACATATATTAGCAGGAAGTTAGATGAGTTCGTTCAAGAGATTAGCCCGATGAGGAAGAAGGAAATAACCATGCCTTCGGAGTTGATAGCGAGAGCTGTCCAAATCGTGAATGATCTAGTAAGGGAATATGCTCCAGAACTAGCTTCAGAAGCAATTGGGTCAGGAGGTAAAAATCCAGATACCAAGAAGCCCAGAGAGAAAAAAGAGCCGTCTCCCATAAGAATCGACACCTTTAGGGGTAATGCCCGGAAGTTAGAGTATGATGAATCGCTTATAACAGAATGTGAACTTGTTAATGACACGGCGGCTGAAGCAAAAATATCGCTCCGAATAGAAATAAAGCATGAGGAAGGTGACCTAAAGTTTAATCCAAAATACACCATTAAGCTTGATGATAATGCGAGAAAAAGAATCGACATCCCGCTTGTTGACTTCCAAGAAGGTATTGACAAACCGGGTGAATATAGCGCGACCGCTGTTTTAAAAGATGAAGGAGGAAAAGAACTTCACAGACGCTCATTTACCTTTTATTTACATGAAGAGCCTCCACCTTCGAGGGGAAAGGTTTTCTTGGGCACGCTGGAATTTTCGCCCGGCAGAGGAACGCCGTTGGAGAAAAAGAGGCAGCTGCCAGTCACAGACAAGGGTGCGCTTCGTATTATTTGGGACCATCCTGATTTTGTTCATGTCAGGGAGCTAGCAGGTTCCAAAAAAGCCCTAAAGCACGAGATATTTCTTTACGCGATTAAGTGCGGTATAGATGAAGCCGTACAAAAGTTACTTGAATTCAGATATAATGAAGGGCAGTTAGATACAGATGAGATAAGAGTAATTAAAGATAAATGTGATGCAATGTATTATGATGCAGTATTAAGTCCTATGGCATAACCTGACAAAAATTAACAGAGGAATTTAAGATTATGGTAAAGAGGAATAGAGGGGTAATAAGAAAGGAGAAGGTAATTGTGGACGGGGAGGAGATAGAGCTTGATACGTTTGATGCAAAGGTTATCTTAGGCAGTGGTAAAGAGCTTGAGAGCATTGAAGAGCTACTGAAAGAAGAAGAGATAGAAAAGGAAATTCAAAATGCTTTAAGGAAGATAGAAGCTATTGCAGAGAGATATCCCGACAGAGAGAAGGATATCTGGTACTGCTATGAAGTTGGGAAGGTGCTTCAGTTTGTAGATAACAAAGGATTCAGTGATAGGAGGAGGCTCATTTGGCAGCGCATGGCATTTGATCTACGCCCAGATTTATTTAACCGAACGAAGAAAGATGCAAAAGAGTCAAAAAGATACCCGGAGTTTATGTATCATCTTGGAAAACAATCTAAGAAAAATGTAGGGAGAGCCACTTTTAATCAATGGCGTGAGATAGTAAAGTTTAAAGAAATCAATAAGGATCAAGATAAAGAGTTTCTTGAGCAAATTCTTACAATATGCGAGAGGGAAGGACTATCACGCCAAAGAATTAAGAAACTCCGAGAATCTAAGTATTCATTTTCAGGCGAAGGAGATAGTAGGTAGAGTAAATTTCGCTCAGCGTTTTAAGCGTATCTCAAAAGAAGTTGAGAATACCGAATTGCAGCTTATCAGGTAATGGGGAAATATTTGAAGGATAGGAGAGGGCGGAAGCCATCTCTGGATGAGATTAACCATTATATGAAGATAGCCAGGGCAATCCATCTAACGATTGAGCTGCAAGAGAAAGTTGATGAAGTATATGCCGGACAGGGCTGCTAAACGGTTTCAGGGCGAAGGTAAATTCCTTAATATTTTTCGCCAGCCTGCAGGATAAATTGCACCTGCTTGACTTGGGCTCAATAGTTGATAACCTGCGTTCCTCTGTGGAAGCTATCTCTGGCTGAATTCCCTTTGTTTGCAGTTTTGACAGGGCGAATGGTAGAATGCTTGACTGTAGCTATGGTGCTCAGCGACCGCACGATTAAAGAGGAGATTGCTAAAGGCAGGATAGTCATCGAGCCGCTTGACCCAGGTTGCG
>JAYENM010000132.1:0-2969 GCA_034722095.1 Caldifarciminota bacterium
GATTTCCCCTGAAAGGCAATTGACTGAAGTAGAGTTCACACACATTGGAGATTAATAGGACGAGAATAGGTCAAAAGATGGCGAAACAGCGTTAGCCGAAACGGCAAGAAATGAAAGGAAACAATTGAATGGTTGTTGAGGAGACCTTTCTTACAATGTGTCGGGAACTTTAATAATGGCGACTGCAACTGCAAGGGTTTTTGTATGACTGATAGAGAGCATTAATGGAATCTCAGTTTTACCTTCTATGTTTGCATAAGGTTTTTCTTCCCCCAGAATCTCTATCCTATCCCAGGAAATATATCTACCAAAGGCCTTTATAACCGCCTCTTTTGCGGCAAATCTTCCAGCAAGAAATGATACTCGTTTCTTATGGTTTTTATAGAGAGCTATCTCCTCTTCGGAAAACACTCTTCTTAAGAACCTATCCCCGTACCTCTGCAGAATACTTGCTATTCTCTCTATCTCAACTATATCTATACCTATCATAAGTTGAAAACCAGTTAGTAAGTTATTGAGTTATTAAGTCATTGTGTCTTAGAGTCGTTGCGTCTTTGCGTCGTTGAGTTCTTCATAATTGACTAATCAACCATTCAACTAATTAACCAATTGACTCGTTTCGCCGTTTTTCCAGTTTACCCCTTCTCCATTTCTCGCCTTACTGCCTACTGCTTACTGCCTACTGTTTCCGCCTTACTGTTCACTGTTTGTATCCTATTTTTCTCAAAAATTCTTTTCTCTCTTTAATCTCTTTTTCTCCCTCCTCTCCAAGGGGGATTTCACCGTCTATAACCCCAAGGATTCCCCTTCCCTTTTTCGTTTCCGCCACAACAACCTGACAGGCATTTGCTGTAGCACAGTAAATCCCAACAATCTCCTCCACCTGTTTCAATCTTGGCAATACATTTATCGGGTACGCACCCTTCAAAAATATCAGGAGGGAATGTCCGGCACCGATACGCGTGAGGTTTTTCCTTGCCAGTCTTGTAAGTTCTTCATCTGTACCGGTATATCTTGTAAGTCTTGGCCCTGATGATTCTGCAAAAGCAAGCCCGAACTTTATACCAGGCACAGAACTTACAAGACATTCATATACATCCTCAACAGTCTTTATAAAGTGTGACTGGGCAAGAATAAGATTTACATCATCGGGTTTTTCTATCTCTACAATTTTTATCTCCATATAACCCCCGGTTGGAATTTCAAATATCAAATATCAAAATGCAAAAAGTAAGTAGTAATCAGTTATCGGTTATCGGTAATCGGTTAGTGGATGACAGCATTTTGAGCATCTCTTCGTGTATTTTTCCATTTGTTGCGAGTATGCTTGCTTTATAGGGAGTGAACTTTTTCCCATCTATATCGGTCACCCTACCACCAGCACACTCCACTATAAGTTTGCCAGCAGCTGTGTCCCAGGGCTTCAATTTAAGTTCCCAGTAACCATCAGCCCTTCCACAGGCAACATAACACAGGTCAAGAGCTGCAGAACCACCAACCCTTATTTCTAGTGCATCAATAGCAAACTTTACAAAATTGTCAAGGTTGTTGTCTCTATCCATAAAATAAGGAAAGCCTGTCAGAAGTCTTGTTTTTTTAACCCGCGATGTTTGAGTGACCTCTATTTTTTTGCCATTGAGTTTTGCCTTTCCCCCTTTTTCTGCCTCAAACAATTCATCTCTCAGGGGATCGTAAACTATACCCAATATTACTTTTTCTTCCTTCTCAAGGGCAATAGAAACAGCAAAAAAAGGATAGGAGTATACATAGTTATTGGTGCCATCAAGGGGGTCTACTATCCATCGGTAACCGGATTTCATCTCTTCATTATAGGATTCCTCAGCAAGAACTGAATGATCAGGGAATGTGCTTTTTATAATCTCGTATATTTTCTTTTCGGCCAATCTATCTACTACTGTGACAAATTCTCTTTCACTCTTTAAATCTGGTTTTACCTTTCCTAGATTGGAAAGGAGTATCTTCCCTGCCTCTTTTGCTGCTAATACTGCAGTATCTCTCATAATATTATCCCAGATTATGCGTTAAGAAACCACAAGATTATCACAAGATAAAAACCATTAAGTCATTGAGTAATTGAGTGTGGTCGTTATTTCCAATCTTGTTCTTTTCCACCTGTCGGTAGACAGGAATTACTTAATTACCCAATAACCTAATTACTGTTTTTTGATATAATCTGTGAACATCTGTGCTCATCTGTGGTTAAAGAATATTTTGATATTATTATACAACATAGACAGGAAAAAGTCAAGTTTATTTTCTCTTGACTTTTTCCTGTTTCTATGGTATAATTCAGTCACAGTAAGTGAAAAAGTTCTGGTCTCGATCTCTTTGCCCACGAAGGACACAAAATTCACAGAATAAATTTTAATCCCTTGAATCCGCTGGTTACAAACAATTAGTCATTTTATTTCTTGCCCTTACGGGAGGTCATTAGGCATTATTCTTTTTGCATTTTGATCATTTTGATATGTCCATACGGATCCTGTGGATAATTTTGATACTTGATATTTGATTTTATTATGAGGCGTATAGAGATAAAAAGAGAGAATGATATAAGAGGAGAACGAGCAAGACAGGATATAGAGGATCTCGGGCTCTCTTCAGGTAAGGTAGAGGTAATGGATGTATACCTTATATACGGGAATATTACTGATGGAGAGTTTTTAAGAATTGTAGAGGTGGTTACCGACCCTGTATCCGAAGAATGGGGTATTTTTAAGTTTGCTAAGAACACAAAGATAATAGAAGTTGCACTGAACCCGGGGGTTATGGATCCTGTTGCCATTGATACACTGGATGTTATAGAGAAGATAGGGATAGAAATTGATGGCGTAAAGACCCTGAAGAAGTATGTGTTTTATAACACAAGTGATAAAACGATAAATCTTGCAAAAGAACGAGTTCTTTTAAATCCACTTATACAACATATTGTTAAGGATGAAGAGACA
>JAYENM010000133.1:0-2965 GCA_034722095.1 Caldifarciminota bacterium
GCTGTTCTCAATTCCCTGAAAAAGGCTCAAGAATTAGGGCTAAAAAGTATGTCCCTTCCGGCTATAAGCTCCGGCATCTTTGGATTTCCCAAGGAGAGATGCGCCAAGATAATGATTAAAACCATTATTGATTTCTTTGAGGAAAATAAGGATAGCAGCCTCAGGGTTGTGAATTGCTGTAATATAGATGATCGGACAAACAATTTATTTTTAGAAGAAATAAGAAAGTATAAGAAAGAGGGAAATAACTCTTTAATTTGACAAATAGAAAATAAAAATTATAATTGCAATTGAGATTAAATTATAATTAGGAGGTAGTGTTGGTCACCGCAGATGACAAGTTCGGAGAGTATCTTAAATCAAAAGGATTGAAATTTACTCCCGAAAGGCGAGCTATTTTGAAGGAAATATTCTCCTTCCACGAACATTTTAATGTAGATCAGCTTTACGAGAGGCTGGGCAGGCGAATATCACGAGCTACTATTTATAGAACTCTTTCTTTGTTGATAGAAAGTAAATTGATTGAGGAAATATTTCGTTGTCAGGACAGGACTAGTTATGAACATATTTTTGGTCATCCACATCATGACCATATGCTTTGTATAAAGTGCGGCAAAGTTATCGAGTTTAGAGAGGACAAGATAGAAAAGTTACAGAAAGCAGTCTGTGAAAGGCATAACTTTAAATCTGTGGAGCATAGATTGGTTATTAAAGGGTATTGTGAGGAATGCGCTAAAAATAAGGGGACTTGATAAAATATTTTTTTAAAGTATAATTGTAATTGTGTCTCAATTACATTCTTTTGGGTATTTTAAATGAACAAGGAAAACCAGGAAGAACCTTATCGCGCCGAGGGACATAAATATGAGAATGTGTATGTTAAATGAATTGAGGCCTGGAGAATGGGGAAGGGTTATAGCTATAGGAGGAGGATGGGGTATCAGACAAAGGCTTTCATTGAGAGGTATATCAGAAGGGACTATTGTCAGGATGATATCCTGTGGTCATGGGCCAATTGTGGTAGAAGTCAATAGAAGTATAATTGCCCTGGGAAGGGGTATGGCACAAAGAATTAGAGTGATGGGAGGTAAATAAATGGAAAAAAGATTATCTGAAATGGAATATGAAGAAAAGGGGGTAGTGAAGATGATAGAAGGAGAACTTCGAGAAAAAGTGGCCGGTATGGGCATTAGAGTTGGCAAGAAGGTTAAGATGATCACAAAACAGCCAATGAGAGGTCCGATAGTAGTATTAGTGGATGAGGCCAGGACATCTTTGGGATTGGGAATAGCAAAGAAGGTCATCATGGAGGTGAAAAAATGAAGGTCTTGCTTATGGGACATCCCAATGTCGGTAAAAGTGCAGTTTTTAACCGTCTAACGGGGGCAAACGTTATAGAATCAAATTATCCAGGTACAACTGTTGATTATACAAAGGGATATATGCGAATAAGAAATGAAGAGATCACAGTTGTAGATGTCCCCGGGGCATTTTCCTTAGAGCCAAAGGATAAGGCGGAAGAGGTGGCAGTGAAGATGCTCGAGGAGGAGAAAGATGCTGTGGTGATATGCGTTGTCGATTCTTCCAAGATAGAGAGGGGACTTTACTTGACATTAGAGATCATCGAGAGAGGATATCCGGTTGTGCTCACCCTTAATATGTGGGACGTGGCCAGGGATAAAAATATAGATATTAACATAGAGAAGTTAGAGAAGATACTCGGTATACCGGTGATACCAACGGTGGCTATAAGTGGTGAAGGAATTGGGGAGTTGATAAGAAAAATAAAGGAGACAAGGCCGGTTGAGGTGGATGAAATTATTAGTAAAGCAGGGGGCATGAAATGAAACTAACCGTTGATAAACGCTGGAATTTAATTGAGAGAATATCGGGAAAGACCGTGACTTTTGACAAGTACAGGCATACATTAAAGGATGCAATTGGGGAACTTACTGTTAAGCCCTTGATGGGCATACCTGTTGCCATCGCCGTTTTATACGGCTTCTGGAGTGTGTTTTGCTCGTTTGCGGGAACATTATGTACCGATGGATTTCTTGTCAAGTTATTTGATGTGTATTGGCTACCCTGGATACAGACGAATTTCCCTGGCAAAGGAAGCTGGCTTTATTATGTTCTCGTGGGAGATCCTTTAGCGGACAATTGCTTCGAAGCCTTTGGGGTGCTGACATCCGGGCTCTTCGTCCCATTCGGCGTTGTCCTGCCCGCGGTGTTCATATTTTATCTGATGCTCACGCTGTTGGAGGATATAGGATATATGCCGAGGCTTGCCGTGCTCATCGACACAGTATTGCATAAAATTGGCTTGCACGGATATGCGATCGTACCCACAATTCTCTCCCTTGGATGTAATGTTCCCGCGGTGACGGCGACGAGAATTCTCGAGACGAGGAAGCAACGATTTATAATGATGACGCTCCTCGCCATATTCATTCCCTGTGGCGCTCAGCTTGGAATTATGGAGGAGGTGATTCCTGATACAATAGGCCTGGTTTTTCTTTATCTGCTCTTAGGATATTTCATCTTTGGTTTCGTCTTGAACAAGGTTATTCCGGGAAGATGTCCAGAAATTTTGATAGATGTACCACCCTATCAAATGCCCACGCGGCGCAATGTGGGAAGAAAGGTGTGGATGAGGACGAGTGGTTTCTTGAAGACCGCGGTTCCATTTGTGTTGTTGGGTTGTTTACTCATAAATGTCTTGTATCTTGCCGGGGTTATAAAATGGCTGGGGGATGTCTTGTCGCCGATATTTATCAGTTGGTTTGGTGTGCCCAAGGAGACCGTGGGTCCATTGATCGCAGCATTTCTGAGAAAGGACCTCGCTGTGGCACAACTTAGTGCAATTGAGATGACCAAATATCAGATGATAACATCTGTGGTGCTCGTCTCGATATACTTTCCCTGCGTGGCGACATTTGTGATGATGCTTAAAGAAGGATGGAGG
>JAYENM010000134.1:0-2948 GCA_034722095.1 Caldifarciminota bacterium
AGGTGGGTATGGCACTAAGGGACGGAGATGTGGAAAAGGCAAAAAAAATGATGGAGGAAAAAACCTGGATATGTAAAAAGTGCGATGGTATAATCAAAGGAATTATCATAGATGAGACAATGGGGGTGAAAGCGGCAGTGATATACTCTCTTCTTTTCAGATATCTAAAAAGAGTATCCGCACACATAGGAAATATAACCTCAAGCATAGTAAATCCATTTTACAGGATAGGATTCAAACCAGAATAAGAAGAGGGAAACTATCCTGTTTTCTCCAGTCTTACCTTCAAAAGTGAAATAAACGCTACAACCCCGAAGAAGAGTGAGAGATAGAATGGATAAGACCAACCAAACTTCAATTTCATCTGCATTCCAAGAATAGGACCCATTGAACTTACAACTCCTGTTATTGCCCCAAATATCCCGACCATCCTTCCTCTTACCTTTTCACTTGTTAGATCCGTTATAATTATCTGATAACCAATATAAAAGAACGGGTTGAAGAGGAAAGAGAGGATGAAGAATGGCAATACACCCTTGCTGAGTACCCATAATACCATTAGCAACGGGTGTAAGATAATAGATAGTCCAAGTATGGGTTTGCTACCGTATCTGTCTATAAGTTGCCCTCCGAAGAGACTGGAAATAGCCGAAAATAGCCCACCTATGGCAAACAGGAAGTTTATCTTAGAAGGTGAGAAAGAGAGGACATCCTTCTGAAAGAGACTGAGAAACGGCCCATTTACTGTCAATGTCAAAACCAAAAATATAAAAGAGCCTGCAACAACAAACCATATAAAATCTTTTGTAATGCTTTCCCTTACATCCGTTCTCCTGATCTTGTCCCTGCTCTTTACTTCTTTGAGGAAGATGGAACGCATTACTGCGGATATAAATGCTATAGGACACATAAGAAAAATAAGATTTCCCATACCTATTTTTTCCACAAGAACACCGCCAAGGAGTGGGCCAAGAGCAATCCCAATGGCAATAGTGCATTCAAAAAAACCAAACGCCCTTCCCTTGCTTTCGGAAGATTCAGAAATCATAGATGTAAATGCAGGTATTTGGATTGCACTCAATATTGATGAGGCAAGATACAATATGACACATACCCACCATATCTTTGCGAGGGCTAAAAATAAATACAGGAGAGGGAAGACATAGGTTGGGATTACAATTATAAACTTTCTACCAAACCTGTCAGTGAGATATCCACCTAAGACCTGGGCAAGTGTAAATCCGAGAGAGAAAAGTGTATACGATATGCCTATCTCGCGCTGGCTTGCTCCAAGTTTCTCAAGATGTATCGGGAATAGATAATACCAAGCATAGAAGAAAAGAAGCGTTCCCCCCACGGTAAGGGATAAAACTAATACATTCCTCTCTACTTTAAACATAGTATAATTTTAGGTCCGTCTCGGTCATTAAAAAGTAGTAGCGGAACTTCACAGGCTGTGCAAAAAGTAGGGACCTGGTAGCCGCAGCTGTAGGGGTTTAATGCATTAAACCCCTACAAGCGAATAGAAGATGCTGTTCTGGTTGCAATTTACGCAACTAATCATCAGGATACGCACGGATCCCCACGGAAAAGTTGCGACTACCATGTTGAAATTTGACTTTCTGCACAGCCTGTTCAGTTATGCTCAACCTCAAGAGGGTATCAAACCCCACATCTCTCAAGTATACGGAAGATATTCTCCAATATCTTACTATTATCAAAGCAGGCATCTATCTCCTCGGGTGAAAGATATTCCCTAATCTTTCTATCACCTATGAGAATATCTCTGAAGCTTTTATTCTCGTCTCTACTCCTGAATGCTGTGGACTGCACAATGGTATATGCATCGTCAGGCAACATACCCTTCTCTATCAACGCAAGCCTCACTCTCTGCGAAAATACTATACCTTTGGACATTTCAAGGTTTTCATACATTCTTTTCTTATTCACCTCAAGGTTCTCCACTATATATTTGAATTTATTCAGTATATAATTCAGGAGAATCGTGGAGTCGGGTATTATAATTCTCTCCACAGACGAGTGGGATATATCTCTTTCATCCCACAGGGCAACATCCTGCATTGCAGAAAGGGCGTTCGCTCTTATAACCCTTGCAAGTCCGCATATCCTCTCAGAGATAACAGGGTTTTGTTTGTGCGGCATAGCAGAAGAACCCCTTTGCCCACTCATAAATGGCTCTTTTACTTCTCCTCTCTCAGTTTGTTGCATAAGTCTTATCTGGGTCGCAAAATCTTCCAGAGATGAGGCTATTATAGCAAGAACTGACAGATAATGCGCATGTCTATCCCTCTGGAGTACTTGCGTGGATATGGGCGCCGGTTTGAGTTTCAATCTCTCAAGAGCAATTCTCTCAACCTCTGGTGAGAGTACTGGGTATGTACCGCACGCTCCGGATATCTTACCCACCCGTAACTCCTCTTTCACTGCTTTCATCCTCTCAAGATTCCTTCTCATTCCATCCATCCACACACAGAGTTTAAAACCAAATGTTATCGGTTCTGCGTGCACTCCATGAGTTCTTCCGACCATAATTGTATCCTTGAATTCTCTTGCCCTATCTTTCAAAATAGCCACAAGTGATTCTATATCTTTTATTATTATATCCGAGGCGTTCTGAATAAGCAATGAGAGAGAGGGATCCTCGACATCATACGATGTAAGCCCGTAGTGAAAGTAGCCCGCATAATCTCCAAGATACCCCTGCACATTCTTTACAAATGCAAGAAGGTCATGGCGAAGAGACGCCTCCAGCTTCACTATCTCCTTTACATCAAATAATGCCCTCTTTTTTATTTCATTATACACATTGGAAGGGATCTCTCCCAGTATACTCCTTGCCTCAACCACAGCAAGTTCTACTAGAAGCCACTTCTTGTATTTTTCCTCCTTGCTCCATATAGCCTTCATCTCTTTAAGTGTATATCTTT
>JAYENM010000135.1:0-2925 GCA_034722095.1 Caldifarciminota bacterium
CTTTGTGGCTCAATGCCATAAGTATTCTCTCTCTTGAATGCATTTCCTAAGATTTCGCCTGAAATAGAGTAAGAACATCTTAGCTTGATACTCACTTTAATAATACCATCTTTCTGCTTTTTGCTTTTTCATTTGCCTTGACTCTATAAAAATAAATTCCCGAACTAGCCCTTTGTCCAGAATCATTCTTCCCATCCCAAATAATTAGACAAGTGCCTTGAGGCTGGTTTTGGTTTACCAGCGTTCTAACCTCTTGCCCTAACACATTGTAAATTTTCAATACTACTTTCGCCTTTTCCAGTAATACATATTTTATAGTGGTTGCTGAATTAAATGGATTGGGATAATTTTGATAAAGAGATATTAACTCGGAAATATGATTATCATCTGAAACATTTTGACTTATCTGAAGTGTAATAAATCGGGGCCGGTAGATACCTGCATTTGTAAAATGATCAAGGAAATCAAAGGTATTGACATTATAACTTATTAACAGCTCCTCCGGCTTAGAAAGATGAGGGTGTGCCTTGGCGTTGTAAACGTAAATATCAATATCCTCCTCAACCTCAGGACAACCCCAAATAGCTCTGTAGATAATATCAAAGGGGCCTGAAGGATTTTCTGCGGTGCGAATTGCCACCTGGTTATTTATTTGGAACACCAGTAAAAACTTCCCAGCATCAACAGGGGTAACACTGAACTCCTGGGAGATAAACCTCGTGATAGATGCGCAGTTTTGAATTTCTGAAGACCAAGCCTCTCCATCCCAAAATTCCCACTTAGAAAAGTCAGTTAAATTTTCAGGCAGAACACGTCCAGCAACTAAATCTTTTTTCAAAAATCCACTTCGTGGGCCATATATGTAAATATAGCCATCAGGATTGGGATTTCCTGATTGTTCCGTCATGGGCATAACTGCCTGCCCAAGAACAATGTCCCATCCTTCTTCTTCATTTTTGTAGTAAAGGGGCGTATCTATTTCTTCATAGCTGATGATGCCCTGAACAGGGTCGATTGTGAAAGAGATAAGAGAGACCCCTGCGACTTTGAAAGGAAACAATTCGCCTAATTCGCCTTGCTTCATCCGCAGAGTGAATACATAAATTGTGTCATTTAGTAAAATTCCATCCATTGGCCAATACCAGTCGTCGGGATTTGAGTTTGGTGTGTTGGGTATAAATACAGCAGCCGGTTGACCATTATCATCTGTTTCCCAGAAGAAACTGATTTGCCCTGATAGTGGCTGACTACCCTCTAAAATGGCATAGGTATTTTGAACTATTACCGCGTCATGGCGACGCCCGGTGCTGTCCACTTCGCCAATAAAAGTATCGCCGTATAAAAATAAGGTTTGACCATTGTTTGACTCTTGTGGCGAATCGACGCCTGAAAGCGGAACGGAGTAACCTGCATCAGCCCCTGTCCACCCAGAGTTTCGGTTAAAAAGTGCATCCCATTCGGGAGCAGACTCGGCTTTATAAGATTGATCTTCCTCGCAGGAATCAGGCACCCCAATTCTATGAGGGTAGGATATTGGTGTCCAGCTTGTACAAAGAACACCTGAGCACGCTTTTGTCACGAGGTATGCGAGGTCAAAACAGCCTTCGGTCTGTCCAACTTGCAACTCAACGCTGATGTCTATAGTGATGGGATCATTATAAGCATAACCGGTATCCGATATCATGGCAATCCAGTTCATGTTCTCACCTATTTCTATAGCAGGATAATAAGCTTCAACTGAGTCTGCCCAATTGGGGGCTTCTTCTAATACACCACTTCCCACAGAACCGCTGTACTCGCCCGAAACAAACAGCCAGTCCTGAGGAACCAAAATACAAAGTACGCCCCTGTGTGCATTGGGTTCAGGAACCAAATCATCATATACGGTAATTAAAATTTCAATAATCTCACCCGGTTGCGCACTTTTTGGCTGATCAATTTTGTTAAACTCGCATTGCGTAGTAATAACAAGAATACATATTAGTAAAACTGTCGGAAAATATTTCATAATTTTTTGTCCTTCCCATTCTTTGGGAATATCAACTGTTTTCCAAAACCAGCTTACGCCGTGATAAGTCCAATCCTTTATCCCTTTATTCCCGTCATAGTTATTCCTTCAACAAAGTATCTCTGACAGAAAATAAAGATTATTACTATAGGTATCAATATCAAAACTGAGAGAGCCATCAAGAGATGCCATTCGGTTCCGTGCTGTCCGACAAACATAGCCAGTCCAAGGGCAAGAGTTCCTTTCTCTTTCGTTGAAAGAAATATCAAGGGACCCATAAAATCGTTCCATGTCAAAAGAAATGTAAAGAGTGCAATCGTAATCATAGCTGGCTTTGTTAGTGGTAAAAGTATACTCCAGTAGATTCCAAAGTCACTACATCCGTCCATTCTGGCAGCTTCAGAAAGGGATTCAGGTATCGTAAGGAAGAACTGACGCATAAGAAATATGTTAAATGCTCCTCCTCCAAAGAAGTATGGAATAATAAGAGGTTTAAAGGAATCAAGCCAGCCGAGGTTTTTGTATAATATGAACACGGGTATCATCGTAACCTGCATCGGAAACATTGCAGTAAAAAGAACTATAAAGAAAACCTTGTCCCTTGCCCTCCATTTGAGTTTTGCAAAGGCATAGGCTACGAATGAACTTGATAAAACCGTGCCTATGATTGCCATAACGGTTATGAACACTGAATTTCTGAAATAGATAAGAAAGGGTATTGCACGAACCGCCTTAACATAGTTTTCCCATCTTGGTTCAGTAGGGATAAATTTTGGTGGATACACAAATATCTCACCTCCCGCCTTTAACGATGTTGAGAGCATCCAGAGGAAAGGTAGAAAGAATATCAACCCTATAAAGGTATATATGAGGTAGAGTGATGCTTTTCCCGCTATTTTCTTGGCATTATTACTCAT
>JAYENM010000136.1:0-2916 GCA_034722095.1 Caldifarciminota bacterium
GGAAGGTTCCCATTGTTGCCGGGTAAAGTGCGTTCTCAATATCCAATACATTTTTCATTACCTCATATATATTACCTGCCGCCATTGAGTCCTTTACAAATCCTACTATCTCTCCATTCTCCACATATAGAGCCGGATTGAGACCAATCGAGAAGTCACCGTTTGGAATGTTGCCACTGTGTGCTCCAAGTGCGCCGGCAGCGATAATTCCTCTATCAATTGACCTTATTAGTTCTTCAAATGATTTATCTCCGGGCTTTATATAGAGATGATTAAGAGAAGGAGTTGGTTTAATTGTTATTGAATCGCCCCCCCATACGGCACTCCTGAATCCATGTCCGGTTGGTTTTGTATTCAGTTTATTGGCATAATGAAGATCATAATAGAAATTTTTCAAGATACCGTCTTCAACTATCGGGAGATGCTGGCATAAAGTACCTTCGTCATCAAAGCTTCTTGCCCCCGGCATCTTATCATTCAAGGAGTCATTATATATAGTAAGTTTTTTGTCAAATATCCTTACACCCAACTTATCCGCAATTGGTGACTGTTTCTCGTAAATGCTTTTGCCACTCGTAGCACTCAAAACTCTCCACATTAAAACATACATAGTCTCAGGCAGGAAAAGCACCTTCATTTTGCCATCCTTGGGATTTATTTCTTTTACAGATTTGTTATAGGTGTTTAGAATATAGTTCAAACAGTCATCGGGTGTCCTTTCAAATTTCTTATAAATTGTCTCTCTGCTAATTGAAGAATAACCACCGGGATACATAATTGAGTTATAGGTATAGTAAAAAGACAAATTTGTAGAAAGGTCAGTGCCATTACTGTTTATAAGTCGTATTCTATTTATCACACGACCGGCGTATATGTTAACCTGTCCATTTGTTTTAAGGGCAAGTATGTCACAAATCCTGTTGCACTCATCTACTATTTCAGTATTAGTTAGAGTCTCAATAGACGAGTTGTATGTATCAAGTTCTGGTAAATTTTTCGTCAATGGCAGGTCAAACTTTGCCTCAGCACCACCCTTCAGAGAATTAAGTGCATTCTGTAGAAACTCATCCCGGTCAACCAGATTTTTGGTAAATGCAAATCCCATCTTTCTATTCTTCATTATTCTGAGACTGAATCCCGATTGTAACTTGCTGTCAACATCTTTGAGCTTTGCATTCTCAAAACTAATCGAATCGGTTATCTGCTCTGAAGAGTAGATTTCTACTTTGTCACTTACCCTTTTGGCAATCTCCATCAATTTTTCCATTATACACCTCCTACAATAACATCTTTAATAATTATATGCGGTGCACCATGGCAAGAACGGATGTTTAGCTGTCCTTTACCACATCCACCTGCCTGGCACAGTACAAGGTCATTTCCTACCATACTGATGTTTTGTAAAGTCTTATATAGATTTCCGGAGATATTAATATCCCGAATCATCTTGTCAATTCTACCGTTCTTGACTATATAACCGTACTGAGCACCAAATGTGAAGTTTTCCCCACTTGTCTGACCTCCCTTTGCATCGAGAATATACAATCCATCTTTAAGCTCTGCAAGTAGGTCATCAAAGGTGTTCGTGCCGGGCTGGATGAAGATATTTCCCATCCTTATAATGGGTGCATACCTATAGTCTTCTGCGACACAATGTCCACTAAGTGGCTCTCCGAAGGCAGCTGCCGTCCTTCTTGAATGCAAACGACCTACAAGGACTCCATCTTTCAAAAGTTGGGTGGGCCTTGCTTCCACTCCTTCATCATCATATTTATAAAACCCTAACTGATCAGGCATTGTGGGGTCGTCAATAATGTTCAGTACATTGCTTCCAAGTTTAGCTCCAAGTTGCATCTTTTCTCTCATTGACGGGTTATCTTCAATAAGGTCAGCCTCAGAAAAATGGCCAAATGCCTCATGAGTAAAGACTCCAGCTATACTTGGGTTGAGTATCACACTGTAGGCTCCACCTTTAACAGGTTTTGCCTTTAGAAGTTCAAGCGCAATACCTGTCTTCTTCTCAAATTCTTCCTCCTTATCTCTCAGTAAAGCGAAACCATTACTCCCTCCAACACCTGCTCTCACATTTTGAATAAGACTTCCGTCTTTGCTTGTGATTAAGCCGTTTATTCTTGTTGTAATTAAATCCTCTCTGATTTCGCTTCCTTCAGTACTAACAAAATACTTTTCCCGTATCACTTCCAGATACTGAATGTTAGTGGTGCTGATACCCTTGTGTTTCAGGGGTATGCCATTGTATTTCCTGGTTAGTTCAAGTTTTTCGTCAATGGAAATCATTCGTGGGTCCTCTTTTAGCTCTGGTAGAAATTTATCTTCAACTATTTCGGTTTTTGCAAACTCAACAGGTTTTTTGATATTTTTAGATATAAGTCGGGCATTTTCCAGAACGCTCTTTATTGCCTTTCCGGCATCAGCCTCTTTTGTAAAGGCTATAGAAGAAAATCCGCCATTCTTGAGAACCCTTAACACATAGCCATCGGTCGTATTAGAACCGATCTGGTCTAATTCTTTACCGTTGAAGGTAATTTTCGTCTCCTTTTTTGTTTCGTAACGAATGTCTGCATAATCGGGATTCATCCTTGAGATAATTGATTTTAATATTTCAAACATACACCCTCCTTTCTAATAAATTGTTATTGTGAAAACCCAAGCACATTTTTTTTGACACTGATTGACACTGATTTACACTGATATGTTAAAGTTATTGAGTTATTAAGATTGTAGGCACAAAGTTAATTTGTGCTATTACCTCTCTACCGATCCCTACGGATAGGTAGATTTGCACGGTTTGAAACCGTGCCTACAAGCTTAACGATATTCGTTAATAGAATAAAGATTTGTTTCGTGTATTTCGTGTACTTCGTGGGCAAAGCTTTTTAAAACTCGTCAATGATG
>JAYENM010000137.1:0-2904 GCA_034722095.1 Caldifarciminota bacterium
CCGACCTTCTACTACGCATACGCAGTAAGACAGGATGATCAGGCTGTTCTAAACGCCCTGAATGATGGACTGCAGAAACTTATGGCCACCGAGAAATGGCGTGAACTGAGAGAGAAATATAATATGTCGCTATAGAGGCAACTGATTTGAATAGCAGGGGGATTCCGGGTTTAGTCACCATTGGAATTCCCCTCTAGAATTTTGGGTTGCCACTGCCCAAACTCACAGCTAATAAATTTTACAAATGGGATCCGACATACAAGCCGTTATAGATTATATACCGTACATAGTAGGAGGCCTGAAGTTCACACTGGCCCTAGTTGCGGGGGGTATAGGACTGGGTTTCCTCATTGGATTGCCAGTGGCCACAGGAAGGTTTTACGGCGGTAAATGGGTAGATAAAATACTTTCCATTTATGTGTGGATTTTCAGAGGAATACCTCTTGTTGTACAGTTATTCCTACTTTATTATGGAGTTCTTAGACCATTTCTTGGACTGGGACCGTTCGTATCGAGCATAGTGATTTTAGGTTTAAGAAGTGGATCATATCAATCCCAAATTTTTCGCGGAGCTCTCCAATCAGTAGGTGGAGAACAAATGATGGCCGCCAGATCTCAGGGAATGTCCAAGAGAACTGCAATACTATACATCATTTATCCACAAGTCTTAAGGGCATCATTACCCGGATGGGCTAATGAATATGCTATTTTATTAAAAGACTCTTCTATTACCTTTACTCTTGGGGTTACAGAGGTATTAACAAGGGCAAATTATGCTACCATACCTACTGGATTGGTTTTATTGCCGTATTTGTTCGTAGGAGTACTATTCATATTCTTAACCTATGGAGGTACTGGATTTATCAATCTCCTTTATGAGAGATTCAAAATTCCTGGATTGCTAGAGAGAGCTTAATATGAACTTTACCTCAGAGAATAGCTGTGCGAAATTAAAAATTAACAATAAGGGGGGCTCTGCCGTTGGCTTTCTTTTGGAACACATTACTCCCTGATCTGACTGGAGGCTTCCTGGTAACCCTGAAAATACTGGCATTTGCAATCCCAATCAGCGTGATTTTTGCGATCCTAGTGGCTTCGGCAAGGGTTTACGGTGGAAAAGTCATCTCGTTCATAGCGGCAAGTTACGTAGTGATCTTCAGAGGGCTCCCATTAATAGTAACACTTCTCATCATATACTTTGGACTGACCAGGTTCGCAATTTATTTGTCTTCTTTCTGGGCTGCTGTTACTGGGTTCATAATTTGTAGTAGTGCTTATCAGTCGGAGTATATCAGGGGGGCTATGCGTTCGATAGAAAAAGGGCAATCCCAAGCTGCGCGTTCTCAAGGCATGAAAAGGCTTCAGGAACTGCGTTATATAGTTCTACCCCAGGCATATAGAAGGGCCCTGCCAGGTATCTCCAATGAAATCATCTATCTAATCAAGTACTCTTCATTAGGTTTCGTGATTGGGGTCCCTGAAATATTTGCAATATCCAAGAGCCTTAACTCGCTGTATCTCTCCCCGCTCCTGATATTTGGAACTGCAGGGGTATACTATTTAGCGGCCACTACCTTGGCGGACAGATTTTTTACATGGTGGGAATCCAGGCTGGAGGTTCCAGGATTAGAGATTTCAGGCAGATAGAGGTTATATTTAACCCTACTTTATCATTGACCGGGAAATAAATGGTGAATCAAAAATGAACATAAACGGTACTGTGTTAGAAGTTAAGAATATTAAAAAATCTTATGGAAAGGAAAGAGTACTGGACGGCGTGTCCTTTTCGTTGAATAAGGGGGAAGCTAAGGTTATAGTTGGTCCCAGTGGTACTGGTAAGAGTACCCTCCTTAGGTGTATTAATTATCTTACTGAACCAGATGACGGAGAAGTGTACTTAGAGGCTAAAAAAATTGGAGAAGCTATAAGTAAAAATGAGGCTAGAACCCGTATAGGATTTGTCTTCCAACATTTTAATCTTTATAAGCATCTAACAGCTCTAAGAAATGTTACGCTAGCCTTGGAAAAAGTAGGAGGTATGAGCAAAAAGAGGGCAAAAGACAAGGGACTTTGGGAATTAGAAAGGGTTGGACTAGCCGATCAAGCAAATAAATACCCAGGGGAGCTATCAGGAGGACAGCAACAGAGAGTAGGAATTGCAAGAGCTCTATCAATGTCGCCAGTGTTAGTACTCTTTGATGAACCAACTTCCGCATTGGACCCAGAGCTGATAGGAGAAGTATTAGAAGTAATGAAAGAACTGGCGGAGGAAAATCTAACCATGCTAGTGGTTACTCACGAGATGGGTTTCGCTCAATCCGTGGCCAGTGAGATCTTCTTTATGGAAAATGGAAGGATAGTGGAATCCGGACCCCCCACAGATTTAATACACAATCCGAGAGAGAAGCGCACAAAAGAATTCCTACGTAATATTTCTAAACTATAGGAATCATGGATGATGATAGAAAGAGAGAGCAGTAAAGAAGTAATCTCTGTATAAAACGCAGCATAAATGGTATTCCCGTCGTAGTCGAGTATTAAACCAAGGGCTTACTCCAGTGCAACAATTCTTAAGAGCGCTTAAGAGAGGAAAGGGAATTAAAAATTTTGGAAAGGCCTAAACAAGTCATATTGAAAGGGAGCTGAGTGGATAATCCTGTACTACTTTAGGTGCTGAGTAGTGCTGAGGCAAGGACCGGTCCTAGCAAATTCGTCTTACCTTTAACATAGGTTCAGGGTGCAAAATAACTTAGCGGTTCCAAACCGAGGTGATCTTACTGTTTTTAACAACGGTGCTATCGAAAGAATTTAATGCACGTAATATAGGATGATTGGCGTGCGTTGACAGTTATGCGTCAAGAACCCGTGAGTTCCTGAGCAAAATCTTCTAAAAACTCATAAAAC
>JAYENM010000138.1:0-2897 GCA_034722095.1 Caldifarciminota bacterium
TTCCGTCACTCCTGATAGCATTCTCTGCTATTCTCAGACCCTTGTCAGTCCTTTTCCTCATATCCATCACAAGATTGTAGAGAAGATATGCTGGAATAGTGAGTTCATGTTTTTTGGGTGCTTTTATTCTCAACACATTGAGAGATTTTATACCTATGTCGGATTCGTCTATAAATTTCTTGAGCTCCTCTAATACCGATGGAGGCATATAGAACCTATGACCCTTACTTTTGGCAATAAGAGAGAGAAAGTTATTGAACGATTCTATGGAGGATTTCCCAAAAAACTGCCCCACAAAAACACTCGTGTCAAGGATTATATTTTCCATAATTTTTTCTTCCTTTCGGAAATGGCTTTTGAAAATGTAGGCACGATTTCAAATCGTGTCCATACGGATCCTTCGGACCAGCACGAATTGAATTCCTGACTGCCGTCAGGCAGGCGTGCCTATCTACCTGTCGCCTGCCTATACGGATCCGCAGTGACCGGTAGGCAGGGTAGACAGGCAAATGCTTTTTGCAATAGCCCCGCCAGAGCGGGATTTCCGCTTTGCTCCAACAAGCTATTGCCTGCCTACCGCAGGCAGGCACTCCTATCTCACGATAACATCTTCACGAACTCCTGTGTCTTCTTCCTTGCTGCTTCTGCGAAATCTTTATCTTTGGATGCGTATATTATAGACCTTGAAATGGTGGGTATGATGACCCCACCATATCCAGCAACATCTCTTAGATCTCCTCCCTGTTTGCCTATACCGGGAACAAGCAGTGGGATATTTGTGATCTCTCTGATTGTCTGGAGCGCATTGGGTTTTGTTGCACCCACAACAAGGCCAAGATTATCATTCTTGTTCCATTCGTTCACCTTTCTTGCAACTGATTTCCATAAGGGCTGCACGGATAAATCCGTGCCTACATTCTCCTGCACTAATAGTTCCTCAAAGTCCTTTGAACTGGGATTTGAAGTGAGGCAGAGTATAAAACTCATCTTATCTTTATAAGATGCGAAGGGTTCTATTGCATCGTATCCCATATATGGACTTAGCGTGATAGCATCAAATCCCATATTATCAAAGAATGCCTTTGCATACATCCTTGCAGTGTTACCGATATCTCCCCTCTTTGCATCTGCCATAGTTATAAGGGCATCGCCTATATATTCCTTCACCTCTGCTATCGTATCAAAACCAGAGGATGCCTCAAAGAATGCAGTATTCAATTTATAACCACAGACAAGGTCGGATGTGGCGTCGACCAGTTCACGACAGAACTTTAATATGGGGTTTTTTTCACCAAGAATGGAAGAAGGAATTTGGGATGGGTCAGGGTCGAGGCCCACACAAAGGATGGAATTCTTCTTCTTTATACTGTTGAATTTTTCTATAAATGTCATCTTAATAACCCTAAAGCAAGGCTAAAGCCTTGCCCTACAAATTATATCTTTTTCTCTTCATCAATCTCGTCCTCTCTTTTTCTATCTCCATTGCCTCCTCTTCCTTGATTTTTGTTGGGTAGTTTCCGTCAAAACATGCCCTGCAGAATCCTTTTTCCCCTATTGCTGTCTTCAATCCATCAAGTGTCTGATATACAAGGGCATCTGCCTTTAAAAGGGCTTTTATCTCTTCTTCGCTTTTCTTTCTTGCTATGAGTTCACTCCTCGTCTGCATATCAATTCCATAGAAACAGGGATTCCTTATAGGTGGGGCAGAGGAAGCAAAATATATCTCCTTTGGTCCAGCAGTCTTTACAACCTGTACAATCTGCCGGGATGTATTTCCTCTTACTATAGAATCATCAATGAGCAATACCTTCTTGCCTTTCAATTCATTTATTACAGGGTTCAGTTTATACCTGATGTATTTGGCCCTTTCCTCCTCTGTAGACATTATAAATGTCCTCAGAATGTATCTATTCTTGATGAGACCCTCGCGGTATGGGACCCCGAGTTCCTCAGCAACAGCAATTGCCTGAGGTCTCGAGGTATCTGGAATTGGAACGACCACATTTGGTTTTATACCCTTCTTTTTTATCTCTTTTGCGAGTTCTATGCCAAGAGCGAGTCTTGCCTGATATACGGATATTCCATCAATAATAGATTCGGGTCTTGCAAAGTATATATACTCAAATATGCAGTGAGATGGATTTCCTTCCTTTATTATTCTCTGGGTTACTTTCCCATTCTCATCCACGAGAATACCTTCACCAGGTGCAAGGTCCTTCAAGACCTTATACCCGAGGATTTGAAGAACCACACTCTCTGAGACAAATATATAGTCTCTTCCCTTTTTTCCAAATATAAGAGGTCTTATAGCGTGAGGGTCTCTAAAGGCAAAAAGTCCAAGACCTGCAATTGTAGACACAACCGAATAGGCGCCATTCGTTATCTCCATTATTGCCCCCGCTGCCTCAAAAGGATCCCGCTTGAGGTTATCTGCAAATATATTTAAAAGCACTTCAAGATCGCAAAATGAGTTTAAGTGCCTCTTCTCACCAAGAACATTTCTTAATTCAAAGTAATTAACCACATTACCATTGTGTGCCATTACAATGCCAAAAGGAGAGTTTGTTAAGAATGGCTGGGCATCCTCCCCATCCCCACTTCCTATTGTCGGATACCTGACATGTCCAATACCTTCGCCACCTCTTAGTCTTGTAAGCGAATCTTCAGATAGCACCTGTGAGACCAGTCCATTACCCTTCTTTGTATAGAATCTCTCTCCATCGTATGTAGATATACCAGCAGAGTTCTGTCCACGATGCTGAAGAGCCAGGAGACCTACAAAGATTTCCTTTGCTACACGCTGACCTTTTATGCCTATTATTCCGCACATTTCTCTGAATGGGTTGTTTAATTGGTGAGTGGTTAATTGGTGAGAGCAGATGGCATGCATTCCAATT
>JAYENM010000139.1:0-2896 GCA_034722095.1 Caldifarciminota bacterium
CATGTGCTCGCTGTCCGAAGCACTGTACCGCCTGGAACTACAGCCAAGATCGTGATTCCTACTATAGAGAAGTATTCGGGCAAAAAGGCTGGAGTTGACTTTGGTGTCTGTGTAAATCCGGAATTTCTTCGAGAAGGTAGTTCAGTTTATGATTTCTATAACCCTCCTTTTACGCTGATAGGCCAGTCTGACGAAAAAAGTGGGAATGTGGTAGCAAAGGTCTTCCAGGAGTTAAAATCTCCTGTTGTTAAGACGAAACCTGAAGTGGCAGAGATGGTAAAGTATGTGAATAATGCCTTCCATGCTTTGAAAATAAGCTTTGCCAATGAAGTAGGAAATCTTTGTAAGGAATTAAATATTGACAGTCATGAAGTTATGGCAATTTTTTGTCGGGATGGCAAACTTAATCTCTCACCATATTACCTGAAACCCGGTTTTGCTTTTGGGGGGTCCTGTCTTCCTAAGGATTTACGCGCCTTAATTTATGAAATTGGACGAAATAACCTTCTATCTCCTATTCTTAGCTCTATTCTACCTAGCAATAATAATCAGATCGAAAGAGGCGCAAATCTCATTTTGGAAACAGGTAAAAGAAAGATCGGTATTCTGGGACTAAGCTTTAAGGTGGGTACGGATGATCTTCGCGAGAGTCCAATGGTAAAACTGGTCTCATTACTCATTGAAAAAGGTCTTAAGGTGAGGATATATGATAGCAAAGTAATGATTGACAAACTCTTGGGAACCAACAAAGAATACATTGAGAAAGAGATTCCCTATATCGTCTCACTTATGTCTCCTTCGTGTGAAGAGGTGGTAAAAAAGTCCGAAGTTATCGTTGTAGGGCAAAGAACCAGGGAATTTCAGAAAATAGCAGGGTTGTTGAAGCCGGATCAGATTCTGATTGATTTAGTGAGGATTGTTCAGAATCCCACTCGAGTAGGATCACATTACAAGGGTATCTGTTGGTGAGGGCTCGTCAGTGGGTATATTAGTCTTTTTTAACAAAAATCAGACATGGTTCAATCTTCTTTAAAGAAGATGAGGATTTATTCTTGGTGGTGATAAAGGTTATGGGGAAAAGCACCTCTTATGCTATTAACCAACTAAAGATGGAAAGCGTAGAGGATGCCCTAAAGATAATGGAGATATATCTTACAAGGTGGAAGTGGGAGGAATCCTTTAGGTTCATTAAACAGGTCTACCAACCGGAACAGGTAAGACTGCTTAAATATGAAGGATTGAGGAATACCGTTTCTTTAATTATGGCTGTGTTCTTTTTCATAAGTGTCGTTCTGGGAGCTGCATTCAAGCTTAGGATACTGTTAAAGAAAGTATACGAGAAATCAAAAAGATTATTTGAGATTCCACCTTTTAAACAATATGCAATATGTGATGGAGTATGTAATTTACTGTTTGGAAGAAAATTCTACAAGCAAGAGAAAGACTCTACCCTCAAACTCCATAACTATCGCTACCTTTAGATATTTTTGTCTTGAAAATTTTGAGGAAACTCCTGTTACAACTATAGCGAAAGGTTAAGTTTAACATGAAGCAAGTTAATAATTCACTTGGTAGAGCAGTAGAGACCACGGCCGCCAGAGGAACAGTATATTCGGTGATTGGATTGTTCTTTACTATATTAAGTGGGTATGTGGTTCATGTGGGAGTGGCTCGAATCTTTGGCTCTGAACTCTACGGCTTGTTTGGGATAGCTATCTCCGTTCTGGGATGGTTGGAGATTACTATTAGTGCAGGTTTTCCTGCTGCAGCTAAGAAATTTATCTCAGAGAATAGCCAGTGGGCCGGAGCGGTGACCAGGATAACTCTCAAGCTGCAGCTTCTTCTTTCCTTCTTCCTGTTTCTTGTTGTTTTTGTTCTAGCTCCTCATATTTCCCATTGGCTTCAGGATATCAGACTTTCATTCTATCTACGCGTAGCCAGCTTGGACTTACTTGTCTACGGAGTTTATACACTCTACTTCAGCATTCTTAACGGAAAGAGACTTTTTGTCCAAGCTAACCTGACCCTGATTATATATTCTCTGAGTAGGTTAATCCTTATATATCTGTTAGTCTGGTTGGGGCTATCACTGACCGGTGTCTTCGTGGGTAATGTCCTGGCCTCTTTTGTGGGATTAGTAGTTGCCCGAAGTTTGTCTCATTCTGATAAGTTGGAAAAAGAATTTAGTGCTCTGAGGGTCATTCGGTTTTCCTTGCCTACATCGCTGTTTATCCTTCTTTTTGAACTGCTAATGGTGATTGATCTACTCTGTGTGAAGGGGCTTATTCAGATTCCAGAACAGGCGGGATTTTATACAGCAGCTCAGGCCATTGCCAAAATACCTTATCTTTTTCCCATGGCGCTCTCGATGACTCTTTTTCCTTCTTTTTCCAAAGCTATAGCCCGGGCTGATATTGATCTAACCAAAAGATATATTAATCAGGCTTTAAGGTTTGTCCTTATGTTATCTTTGCCAATAGTTCTGATTATAAGTGCTGGGGCAGAGGGTCTAATCTCTATTATCTACTCTCGGGCCTATTCATCTGCCGGAGCTATACTGAGCATTTTGGCTTTTGGGATGCTTTTTCTTATCCTGCTGCGAACATTAACCGTAGTTTTTATCGCCAATGGAGAACCAGCGGTTCCTCTCAAGATTGTTATGTTCCTGATACCCGTGGATCTTTTTTTTAATTTTCTATTAATTCCCCAATATGGATCTAGAGGGGCAGCATTTGCTACTACCTTGACTTCCATAGGAGGTCTTATCATTGCCGCCGTTCTTATATTTGAAAGATTCCATACGCTGGTCAACATTCCCTCCCTTTTAAGGATACTAGTTGCTTCATTAACCGGGTATCTCTTGCTCTTTTTATTTTCCGGTTCAGGTATTGTTTTT
>JAYENM010000140.1:0-2889 GCA_034722095.1 Caldifarciminota bacterium
TATTGGGAGTTTTACCTCACCGAGTGCCATAAACCTGTGCCCAAATGCATATATTCTATCTCCTTCTACCTGTGTTACGGTTCCAACTCCTCCAATCCTTGCATCGCCAGAGACAAGCAATACTCCAATGGGAGAGCCGGGGATGAACTGCTCACTTTGTTTACTAATTGGTAATTGGTAATTGGTAATTGGTAATTTGCTGGTATTGCCCCATACTCTAACGTGTAATCCCAATCGTTGTATCTCTTCCTTAAAGAGAGAGTAAGCAACGTCAGAGATATTTGAAAAAGTCACAGGGATCGGAATCTCTTCCTTTATATAGACATCAGAGAAACCAGTTTTAGGAGGATTAAGCATACTTCTTATCGGGGTTATTCCACATATAGGTTCTTTTGAAAATGCTCCTCCTATATTATATGCTACTGCCCCGAGGAGCCTTCCGTCAATATATACTGGGCTTCCACTCATTCCGCTTACGACACCGGTTTCTTCTATTCTCTTGCCACCCAATTTTGCCAGAATTATATCCTGCCCAGGTGCCAATCCCTTTCTAACTCCGATAACCTCTACTGTGAATGTATCAGGTCTACTCCCCTCAAATACTGTAGTTCCAAATCCCTTCATCCCTGCTATTACATCTGAACAATCCATAGTAGAGATAGATATGGCTATGAGATAAAAAATTAGCATACGTTCAACCACCCAATCAATTAACTATTCAACCAATCAACTAATCACACTTAATATTTATATTGGTATAGAATTTCTCCCTTACTCTTTCAAAGAATTCTACATTATCTTTATAGTCGGGATATGTCCATGGGAGTGGGGTAAAATTGTGGTGCTTATAGATAAGTGTTACTTCTGCAAATATTCCTCCTCCTATGTATATCCTGTGACTGTAATCCTTGGTCGACGTCAGAATAACTCGGGAGAGGTTTACATAGCCAGGGTCTATATTCACAGTCCTTTTTCTATTCGTTGAGAATTTCTTTTCAATCTTACAAGTTAGTATTTTTATCTTTCCTATATCCTTTTCCTCTATCAACCTTTCGAATGTTATCCAATTCCGAATAAGATTTTCTCCCATTTCGTCTTTGTAATAGTCGGTATAGGTAAATGGTATAGACCCCCTCTGCAAATCTATTATACCAAATTTTCTCGTAAGTTCTTCTATTACAGCATCAAACGAGTGTCCAATAAGGCCACAAAACAATTTTGCAGGTCTATTTCCCATATAGCTGTCTATTATAGATATTCCATTTTACCACATTATTGATAAAAAGTCAAGAAAAATTATCAGTGAATGATGAATAGTTAATGGTGAATTATCGGCACGACCCATTAGGTGTTTTACTATCTAATGGGTCACATATTTTGACTGAATACCCCACATGGTATCCCTGCCTGACGGTAGGCAGGCATTCCTTATGAAATTACTTACAAATTCTCCTATCTCCTCCTTACCAACTTGGCATAATGAGACCATTTCGTACAAAAGGCAATAATGAGGAAAACAGTTGCAAAGAAATTTCTTGACATTCATAATAATTTATGATATAATTAAAAAAATTCCTTTCATGGTATAGGTTATAGGGCTTCGCAAACTCAGGGATTCGAAACTGGGTAAACGGTGGGGAAACTCGTAACGAGACTCGGTTGTTGAAGCTGGGTAAATACAGTCCGCAGGACCCGTTGCACAGCATCCGTATGGAATGGGAGCGAGTATCGAGCATCAAAAAACGAGCTTCGTTACGAGCCTCGATACTGATAAACGAGAGATATAAGGGATTATGAATTTTGTGAAAGGCATGTTTGGATAACAAAGGAGGTAAACGGGAAGCATTCAGTATGGGCCCATTTTTGAGTGAGTAAGTTTATCCGATGATATGGAGTATTTGGGAGTTTGTGTAAGAAATCCATATTTTAATTCTGGCTATTCACTCTATTGTTCAGGGCTCTGAGGAGGCAGTTTGGTTCCACTAATTCTCTATTCTCTTCTCTCCTTTCTCACCTTAAAAGGAGGGTCTTTCTACTCTACCCGCGTAGATATAGATTGGAATCGGGGATATATTACATATATCAATGTAAAAAACGGAGTATTCCTCGATATAGAAGTAATTCCCCTTGAAGACTATATAGATTATTCAATGAGAAGTGTTATAAAATCTATGTGGAAGAATACTCTTCAGGAAGAAATAGCAGAAGGGCAGAGGGGTGGAGAAGGACTCATACCAAACATATACATACCGATAAGATTCCCAAAACCTGTAGCTGGATTGATTGGTGAGGGAGGAGAACTGAAAATATCAGGCAACGAGAAGATAGAGTTTGGAGGCTCAAATACACAGGAAGTAAATCCCATACAGAGAGAGACATACCAGAGGTCTCTCTTGCCACAACTTGAGATGGAACAGCAATTGCAGGTACTTTTACAGGGGACAATAGGTCAGAAGATACATGTAATCATTGACCACGACTCACGACGTGAATTTGACATCAAGAACACCATAAGGCTTCAGTATAAAGGTGATGAGGATGAGGTAATAAAGGAGATAAATGCAGGTAATACAGATGTCTCCTTGCCTGCCAGTATCATAGGAGCCCCCACGGCACATAAAGGTCTCTTTGGAATGAAGATTCTTGCAGAGATTGGTCCGTTTGATATCACCGCTATAGCAAGCAAAGAGGAGAGTGATATTCTCCAGAAGAATTTTGTAGGTGGAGCCATAGAAGATTCTGTAAAACTATGGGATACGGACTTTATAAAGAATAGGTTCTTCAGTTTGGGTAATATTATTGCAGAGAGTGATTCTATTATAGAGATGAGATTGTACGCCTCGGCGCTTGAAAGTGAGGAGGGAGTCCGTCGAGGAAAGGCGGCAGACT
>JAYENM010000141.1:0-14726 GCA_034722095.1 Caldifarciminota bacterium
AGATACCCGTTTACCGTCAGGCAGGTAAGACTACAGACTTAAGTACAATTATTCCCAAGGCTTAGAAGTCTTTCCAACAGATCGGCTATCAGTAATCGGTGATTTGCGGTTAGTAGTTGTCATTAAGCAGTAATTGATGAACAGTGGTCAGTTGTCTGATGTCTTTTGTGTATTATCTGTTGTCTGTAGTTTATATTCTTCTAATTTTTGTAATGCGTTGGACTCGAGGATCTGTAAATACATCCTTTTCATCGTAACTATGAGTAGAAAATTCAGAGACGATTGCGCCCCTTCGACCACCTCTGTAACCTCCAGCAAACTCCATGATCTCTCCCATTGAATAGAAGCAAGCCTCAGGTGTTTTAAAAACTCATCGCGCTTAGAAACTCCTCTTGAAAATCCTTTCTGCCCATTAACTCCAGATACTCCACCTTTTTTGATATGTTCTCTGCCTCTCTTCTCATTTTCTTCGAGAGAAGTGCGAGCCTTGCTCCCTCAAGCGCGGCATTGCCAATGAAATTCACCTTTTCTGAAAGAAGCCTTGGAATGATCCCTATTTCTGTAAGGCTTTCCCTCCTTAAGAAGTTTCCAAAAGCACCAGCAATTAGAACCTCATCTATGTCATTATCTTTTATTTTCATATGTTTTTTAAGAATCTCTATCCCTGCACGCAGGGCAGCCTTTGCAAGTTGAAGTTGCCTGATATCTCCCTGTGATATATATATATTTTCTGTTAAAGGAAAAACAAGACCCTCTTTTGTAGGTATTATTTTGTCATTTCTCTTCAGTCCTCCCGTTTTGTCTATTACCCCCATCCGCAGAAGTTGAGCGAGCACGTCAATGATTCCTGATCCACATATGCCCTTCGGTCCTTCTCCACCTATGACTTTCAACCTGATATTCTCGCCTTCAATATCCACACCCTCAATAGCACCTTTTGATGCTGGCATTCCACAGCTCAGGCGAACTCCCTCGAAGGCAGGTCCAGCAGCACACGAAACCGCACATACTCTTTCTTTCGAACTGAGTACAATCTCGCCATTTGTTCCAATATCTATAAGAAGCTTGGTTTTCTTACTCCTTAACATACCAGACGACATAACAGCCCCTACCGTATCTCCACCAACAAATCCTGCAATATTCGGAAAAATATAACATCTGGTATACGAGGGGAAATCAATATCAATGTCCGTCGCTTTTATGTATAAGGATTCCCTCATGAGTGGGATATATGGGGAGACTGCAAGTGAATTGGGTGGGATACCGAGAAAGAGATGATGCATACCAGTGTTACCTACAAAAACGACCTCGTATATATATTTCCTCTCAATACCTGAGGTCTCTATAAGCTCATTGAGCACCAGGTTGATTCCTCCCTTGACACTCGTTTGCAAATCCCGAAGACCATACCTGTTCAAAGCATTAGCTATCCTTGATATAACATCCTCTCCAAATGCAGCCTGTGGGTTTACCGAAAATGCTCTTGAGATGATATTTCCTGTTAATAGGTCTATAAGAAGTGCGGTTATGGTGGCAGTACCTATATCTACCGCTATTCCATAACTCATAGAGGTAGTATCTCCCTCTTCAATACAAATTATTTCGTTTTTATAGGTCACAAAGGTTGCCTCTTTGGAAATGCAGGTAGTTTCCCTAAGGACATCCAAATTGGGATGAAGTTTATCACCAATTCTCTTTTTTACCATGTCAAAATATGCAAAATCCCCGGAAATAGTAAGGAAAGGTAATTTCAAGTATATCTTCTTAATAAGGGGATCAACAGTAACCCTTTTGCCTCTTCCGTAAATTGTCTGTGAAACACGTCTTTTCGTCTCAGGCGGAACAAAGACCCTCATATCCTTCATTACCTTTGTCTGGCATGCCAGCCTGAAACCTTCTTTCAACATAGTACTACTTATAAACATCTTATCCGACTCTCTTGGGGGAAGGGTATCTTTAAGAATCTTAACCAAACACTTACCGCATTTGCCGAATCCTCCGCATGATGCATTCATTGATATCCCGAGAGTATACAGCGCCTTATATAAAGTTGTTCCTTTAGGAAAGACCCCTCTTTTATTATCAGGTTCAACGATTATTTCAACTTGCTTACTCATAAGTCCTCGAAAAATAGGGATGCAGCCCCTATAATGCCTGCAGAATCACCAAGCTTTGATGGTGAGACCTCCAGATGTCTCCAGGGTATCGGGTTTATGTTTACCATTATCGTATTTAGTGTTGTTTTTTTGAAAAGAGCCCAGTCTTTTTGTATGGAACCACCAAGGATAACTACATCAGGGTCCAGCAGATTAACCATAAAAGAGATGACAATACCCAGATGATAGCTAAATTCGCCCATTGACTCTATTGCTATCTTCTCGCCTTTTCTGGCTCTTTTTGCGATTTCCTTTGCAGAAATAAGGTTGCCCTCATGACTTGTATATGTACTCTGAATTCCTCTACCTGAAACCTTGTCTTCAAAGTTTCCATCAAGGTAAGGAGTCTTCCATATCTCTGCAGATGTTGATGTGGCACCCTTGAAGATTCTACCATCAATTACTATTCCACATCCGAGACCTGTGCCAAGAGTAAGTCCTGTAACTATAGAAAAACCCCTGCCTGCCCCGAAAAGTGCCTCGCCAACGACAAAGCAGTTAGCATCGTTGTCTATTCGGACGGGTATAGAATAGGCATCCTCTATCTCTCTTTTCAGATTGCATCCGTGAAGTGTAGGAAGGTTACCAGGGCTTAGAATGATCCCATTTTCTGAATCGAGGGGTCCCGGAGAACCAATACCTATACCAGATACGGATATTGAGGAGTGGGTATTGAGAGCTCTGTCTACACATCTTCTGAAATTGTTTATAATGTGCTCTTTTGGCTTATCTGCCTCCGTGGGTGTTATAATTGGTTTACCCAGAACTTCCCCCTTTTCAGAAACTATCCCACAGGAGATCTTGGTGCCTCCGAGATCAAGGCCTAATATATATTTCATACACTACTCCTTCCCATATCCATAAATGCCCTTAAATTACTATGTGGGGTTTCTGGAGGACACTCACAACCAGTAGATAGTATGAAGTTACGAACCCCTTTCATAGATTCAAGAAGAGCCTTTACCTTATTCTTCACTTTTTTCTCATCACCCCTGAGCATAACATCTACAGGTGAAATATTTCCCATAAGCACAGTGTCAGCTGGTACGCGTGATGCGGCATCTTTCAGGTCACAGGGCGCATCCAGCGAAAGTCCATCCGCTTCACTATCTGCCATACGTTCTATAAGATGTCTGGCATTACCACATATATGAAGTATGGTGATAATACCTGTACTTTTCACTATTTTTTGAATAAAGGGTTGAATAAGATTTGAGAATGTTCGTGGTGAGACTATGTTGCAAAAGGGATCAAGAATCATAACCATATCGACCCCTGCCCTTTCAAGAGCCTTCCCATATCTGATAACGACCTCTGTAGCAAAATCGAGAACCCCTTTAACAAGATTAGGGTCATCTATTGTCTTCAGTGCAAGTTCCTGTGCATTCATAAATTGGGAGGCAAGAGTAAATGGACCGTCTACATACATCCCGATCAAGGTATCCTTCCCAACATCATTCTTCAGCCTTTTCGAAAGTTCCAGATATATGGACATCCTTCCATCTTTGTTTGGGTCTGGAATCTCGTATTTCTGGATGTCACGAAGGGTCTTGATGGGGTGTTCTTTTAGGTAGGGAGAATCGTCATCAGGATATATTGTTTCCATTCCCAAGGCGTCCGATTCAACCACAACATCCATAAAGGGAAAGATTGCGTCCGGCTTATATTCACGAACCAGCGCCTCAATAGTCTTTAAGTAGGCATCCACACAAAAGAGATTCTCCTTTATTGTCGTTCCTGTGAGTTTCCTACCTGTGTAACCAGCAAGAGGCACAACCATTCTACTTTTTCTCTTTCTTACTATATCTATAAGTCTCATACTGTCTCCTCTCTACATAAGTTCCCTTGCTATCTCAACAGCACTCCTTGCATCATCGGCATACCCATCTGCGCCGATCTCTTTTGCAAACTCGCGACTTACGGGAGCACCGCCAATGATTACCTTCACCTTGTCTCTCAGACCCGCCTCTTTTAGGGTATCAATAACCTTTGGCATAGAGAGCATCGTTGTTGTGAGAAGGGCAGACATACCCAGAAAGGTGGGCTTCTCTTCTCTCACAGCATCAACAAACTTCTCCGATGACACATCTACCCCCAGGTCTACCACCTCAAAACCTGCTCCCTCCATCATAACCGCCACAAGATTCTTGCCTATATCGTGTAAATCACCGCTAACTGTGCCTATTACAAACTTACCTATTTTTTTAACCCCGCCTTTTACAAAGAGCGGTTTCAACAAGTCCATACCAGCGTGCATAGCCCTTGCGGCAACAAGGACCTCCGGAACATATATCTCGTTTGCCTTAAATCTCTTTCCCACTACATCCATCGCCTTCACGAGACCCTCATTGAGTATGGTCTGGGCAGATAGACCAAGAGATAGTGCTTCTTCTACGTTCTTCCTCACCCCGTCTGCCTTACCAGCTATTAAATTTTCCCTGAGTGCTTCTATATTATCCATAACTCCTCCTTTTCATTTATCAATCTATGAAAAATATCTCTACCACAAATCAGAGCAGCTATCTTACCACAGAATATCCTTCTTGTCAAGTATTATCTCTGATAAGTCCTCACAATATCGGCAATTCTCCTTATATGGTCAGGCGTCGTCCCACAGCAACCACCCGCTATACTTACCCCTATTTCTATAAATCTGGCTGTATACTCGCCTATAACTTCAGGCAAGGCATCGTATACAGTTTTTAAGCCTTCAAGTCTTGGTATACCAGCATTGGGCTGTGCTATGAGTGGAAGGTGCGTTGCCTTCCTCATTATTTCAACTACACCCAACATATCCTCTGGGCCAGTTCCACAATTTGCACCTACTACATCTGCACCCTCATCTTCAATAACACGGGCGGCATCGTCAGGCTTCACTCCCATCATAGTCCGTCCACCCCTATCAAATGTAAGGGTGCAGATCACTGGAACGCCAAATTTCTTTGCCGCCTTGAGTGTGAGTCTTGCCTCTTCAAGGTCACTCATTGTCTCAATAATTATTGCGTCCACTCCTGCGTCTGTCTGTGATATCACCATCTCACTAAAAACATCGTAGGCCTCTTCTTTTTTGAGATCCCCATAAGGTTCCAATATCTTACCCATGGGACCTACAGATGATGCAACAAAGACCTTATCTCCTGCAACTTGCCTTGCCAGTCTCACCGCAGCTTCGTTCAATCTACAGACCTCCTTTTTCAGGCCGTAGTGGCTAAGTTTTATAGCATTTGCACCAAAGGTATTGGTCTCAATAATGTCGCATCCGGCTGCTATATATGCCCTATGTATTCCTATCACAACCTCAGGATGGGTGATATTCCACTCCTCTGGACACCCACCAGGAGGAAGCCCTTTTGAAACGAGCATAGTTCCCATCGCTCCATCACAGACAAGAATCCGAGATTTTAGACTTGAAAGAAAGCCCTTCATATTTACTCCATTTTGAAATCCTTTACTATTTTAGAAACAAATTTTACCTTTTCAATATCGCTATTTGGAGGTAACTCATCTGATACCCCTAGAATAAGATTCGGGGAGAACATTCCCAATACCTTTAAGGTGAAATCCTCAAGTTCTCTGTAGGAATAATAAGACAAAAACAACACCGCTGGAATTCCATCCAAAAGTATCATATCACCCATTGCCTCTTTTAGTTCTTCAAGGGATACATCGCCCTGAGGTAGAGGAGTTGCTGCCTCAATTCCATCAAAACCCGCTTCCTTAATGTAAGGCAAAAGTGTCTTTAGTGACCCGTCCATATGGATGTGACAGAACTTGTGCCTTTTGTGCAGCTGTTTTACCCTTTTTTTATAATAAGGTAGAAGATACTCGTTATAAAGACGCGGTGAATCCAAATTAGAGTCTATGTTCTCACCAAAATTTTGGAGCTTACAGGGACAATCTGCAATAACTTCATACAAGGGGTCATCCGCCTCTTCCACCACCTTCAAGAATTCCTTTATCCTATCGGGGTAGTCATACAATGCGTAGACAGTATTTTCTAAACCTATATAATCCAATATCAATCTTTGAAGCGGACTTCGCTCTGTCCAGAATTGGACTACACCTCTGTCTCCCATTATTTCTCTCGCTTTTTCATATGCCTCATAGTTGAACTCTACCTTCTTATGTCTCAGTATGTACTCTATTGTCTTGAGATCTTCGATTCTTTTTATTGGATACTCTACAGGGCTCCATGAATAGCCGAATTCAGCCAGCCTAAATCGCTGAATTAGCTCTCCATAAGGAGATGACCACCTCAAGATTATCTCGTCCTTTTTCCATTCTTCTTTTACATCCGCTCCATCGAAATAGGATATCTTAAGATATACTCCTACTCCGTAATAATATCTAATCGAGGCGTCAAGGTCGTCATATATTTCAATCAATCCCTTTTTTCTATATTTATCAGGCAAAGTTTTCCTTGCTTTGTTCACATTATACCAGTGCTCAATCCTGGGCTGCCATACAATCCTGTCAACCTTTTCCTTCCTGAAGGTAGCCAGTATTCTCTCTCTATTCGTCATTTCTTACGCCTAAAGGTTTATTGGATAATTCCCGTATTCCCTTGCTGCCTCAAGCATAGCGTAAAGATTCTCAAGTGGAATTTGTCCATGAAAGCAGTTGGACGATGCAAGCACAAAACCACCGCCTGGAGCCGCGATCTTTATGACCTCCTTCGTTGCATTTTTTACCTCATCAGGTGTTCCAAATACGAGTACTCCTGCAGCATCGACATTGCCCAGGAGTGTAATCTTTTCACCATACTTACGCTTAATCTCACCTATGTCCATACCTGCAGGGGGTTCTATGGAGTGATAACCATCTATTCCAGTTTTAAGAAGTACCTCATCCGCTATTGGTTTGATATTGCCGTCCATATGTTTAAAGAAAGGAACACTATATTTATGACAAGTTTCGGTGATTCTCTTAAGATACGGCTGGACAAACTCCTTGAAATGCGTTGGTGAGAATACCGGGCCGTTCTTCCCGCAGAAGTCCATCCTTCCATGCATTCCGTCTACCCCCATTTCAAGTTGATAAGTAAGGTCGGGAATAAGAGATTTGTTTGCAAGCTCAAGGTATGCCTTGACAAGCGGAGGATCTACTATCATCGCCTCGAGAAAAACCGGAAACCAGGAGGTAAAGGTTGGAAGCATTATATCAGCATGTCCTATCACAAACATATCTTCCTCAGCTTCCTCAATGGCAATCTTCAGAGCCTCAAATTGAGTAGGATCTACCTTTGCTTCGGGTTGCTTCTCCATAATATTTACCACTCTTTTGAATTCCTCTATACCCCCCTCAGCAATGTTTGAGCTCCTTTCACAGAAGAGATCCTGTTCTGGAAAATACTCATAGGTTGTCCACCATCTATCTCCAAAATCATATCTCCAGGTGTACTCACTTGTTCTCTTTGGTTTGAAATAATTTTTCCTCTCATGTGGGTCAATTACAAGGATATCAAATTCGAGTTTCCTATAGAGGTCTATGGTATCTCTTGCATATTGTTCAACCAGCTCGTCTCGTTTGTCTTCCAAAAGCATCTCTGCACGTCTCTGCCATACACTGCCGCCTGTGCTGACCAGTGCCTTCCGTCCGAGAATCTTTGTTCCAAGCGGTTCATTTACCCCTAAGTCAAAGACGGGAACTCTGTCAGGCTCCCTATGCTTGAAAGTGGTCTTTACCCTTTCCTTAGAGTTCATCTGCCCTCCTTTTCAAGTTTTACCCTATTTTTATATTATAGAAAGCAAGCATTGGTATCATTCTGTCGATATCAAGGGGAACCATTGGAGGATTAGCTCCGTATGCTCCGTGGATGACTGCTGAACCCTCCAATCTTCTTAAAAGTTTCAAATAGACTTCACTACCTTTGTATTCAACCTGTGTAATGTCAACAGCGCCCTTTTCGTCCTCAACCTTAAAACATGGACTGTTGGAGTCTTGATTACAGAGTCTGCCAACGACATTATCAAGTATCAACCTTACAGTTTTCCCTCCGTTGCACCCACTTGACTTAGCGATATCGGGAGCCTTGAATTGAATTGGCTTCTTGTAAACCCCGCCGAGTGCTACCCTTGCCATCCTTTCTCCTAATATCATATTACCAGCCGATGAAATATGCACAGTATCGGATAGAGATAAATCGATAGCAGGGGTAATGAAAACATTCTTTAATTTAAGTGCAGCCTGTCGCTGTGCCTCCCTTACCTTGCTCCAGCCACGGTCTACTGCCTTATCCTTTATCCCATACACCCTGTTGAGCTGTACGGTGAGAATAGGAATACCGTCATCTTTCAGATCTTTTCTCCACCTGAGGATCATATTCTTAAATCTGCTTCCGTAGTTCGCTGAACCCTTGTCATCTGTATCAGAACATCCTTGGTACCACAGAATACCCTTTATCTTTCCCCCAGCAAGTTCAATACAATGAAGCATATTCTTGTAGAGGTCGCCTTCTTCTAATGGGTTCCATCTTGCGAGAGGAGAACCCCCAAGTGCAGTTTGTATAAGCCCAATAGGATAACCAAGATTCCTTTTTAGTATCTTTGCAAAACTAAGACAAAAGGAGTGGCCCGGGTTTGGTATATCACAATTAAGGGGATGTCGAGTATCTGTAGAGTCGTTTAATGGATGGGTAGCAAGTGTCCACTTTTCACTGTTTCTCAATAGATGTACTCCGAGTTCAGGTGGGTCATTCACAGCCTCTCTACCATATCCTACAGCATTACTCTGACCTGCTATAACCCACAGGTCTCCAACACCAATGTTATGAATCATATCTCCTCTTATACTCCATTCCTTATCAGGCTGTCCTTCGTGAGTTAATCTGGTTTCTATCCTGTAGAGCCCTCCAGCAGGAATCTTTGTGATTATGCCATGCCAGCTTCCATTACTATTTGTTACTGCTTGTTTCCAATCTGTGTTTCTTGAAGGGGGAGCACCCGTATTTTGATCAACAAGACGCGTTTCAACAGCACAATCCTTTCCATTAAACTTCCATCTACCTTTGAGCCTAATTTCACAAAAACCATCTTTATCTTGTTGAAATATTTGCCAATCCATTGCACCAGAATCAATCATAGCACCAAAGTTTTCAATCTCTTTCATCCATTCTCCTTTAAATTTTTTTACTCACTACAAACGGAATTAAGGCGTTAGCCTTTTATAAAATTCTAACAAATTAACTCCATGTCTACATTTTTGAAAGACCAATTTTCATCAACCTTGGCTTAACTCACATATCTTTGCATACCTTGTTATCTCGTGAGGTGTGGCTGAAAAAAGTCTACCCTCTCCAGCATTTTTTGTATACTCCATCGCATCTCTCAACTTTGTGAGCTCGTCAATATAGAAGGGATGGAAACCCCAAAATGGCGAGTCCAGCCCAACGATAATAAAACCCGGTCCCTTTATCCTATCCTCAAACTCCTTTATAACTCTCAAGGGTGCTTCTTTTTCCCATTGAATACTTTGCTGGTTTAACACGATAAAGTCATCTTCCTCATACACTATTTCAGGGTCTCTACCACCGTGTTTATATGTAATATAGTATTCAAACCCTGCCTCTTTGACAACATCAAACTGGGGTTCTCCAGACTCTGGTTTATAATAGGGTGACGAATCCTGCCAGGGATAATAACCCTTCGGTGCGAGTCTTTTCCCCCACTTTTTTGCTACCCTTCTCCTTGCTTCTATCAAAAACTGAAGAAACTTCTCTCTAGGAAGAAAACCCTTTGCTTCTGTTGCCGCCCCGAGACCAGCACTACATACGAGTAATTCAATAAACGGGAATGTCCCTCCTGACTCAATTGGTATGAGAGTATCCTCAAGTAACTCAGGTGCATAGTTATACCATGCATCTGTTATAGCAAGCCCTATTTTTACCTTCTGTGCCTTGATAAGGTCGAATATACGTGGAATTATTGTAAAATGCCTCAAGTCATTTGCAAAGAGGAGAAAGGTGACACCTATTTTGTCCTTTCTTTTGTTTTCGATTAGAACATCGTCCGGGATTTCTTTTCCCCAGTAATCAAGTTCTGGTTTAACATAACTTACAGGATAATTTATTTCATCCTTCACTGTAATGGCAGGTCTTGTGTGATCTATCAACTGCATAACCTTTCCATACTTTGAAAGCTCGGTAATCAAATCATCCCAGGGTTGTCTTCCCCAGATTAAGTCACTTCCGACCTTTGTAGCGTAAGAGGCAAGAATGGGAGAAAAATTTTTCCAATTAGCTGAATAGAGGGGCAGTATTCTCTTCCTTGCAAAAAAGGGAATCCAGAAGGCAGCGAGAACGGGGTCTGCGTGGGCGACTCCCTTTGCTTCTCTTATCCATCTATCTGCCATCCATGTTGTAAAAGATTCAAAATCTTTTGGATGGTCAAGAGTCCGAACCTCGAAACCCATTTTCTCAAGTTCCGCTATTTTCTTGGAGGTTATAAATATAGTTTCTATTACCTTGAGGCCATGGATTTTTAGTTTTTGGAGCAAGCTGCTTTTGATAGAGGATGTAATACCGAGAGCATTTTTGCCACATATCTCTGGAAATATGTATGCATCAAGACTGAATCCAGCCTCAAATGGAGAGGTTCCGACCATTACTGCTACTTCTGGTATGGGTTCACCAAAAAATGAAAAGACATCTCTGTAAAACTCAAATGTTTCTCCACCCTTCCTTATCGACACCTCCTTTTTCCCAAATGCCTTAAGGTCTCTCAAAAACCTCCTTCCCCCAATAGAGCAATAAGCAACATCAAAACAATTGGAAATGTAATAGAGTTGTTCGTTGTGAAATGCACTGAAGTATGGACCTGCGCATTCGGTCGGGGGAAGACCTCCCGGGAGTGTAAGAACATATTTTTGTATATAGTTATCATAGAGCCATCCGTGTTTCTCTGATAACCAAGAGAGGGTAGCAGAGACAACCGATTTCTCCTCAACCATCCAGTCGGTTATAAAGAAGAGAAGTTTCTTCATCTAACCTCCTTGCTAATCCTGAAAAACGAGTTTTGCTTCTCCATAAAGGGCACTTAAGTCAATTCTGCGAGCAGGAACAACTTTCCTGAGAGACGAAATAGATTTTACCTCTTGAACAAGAGATTTTTTAAAGAGAGGAAACGACTTCGAAATCTGTCCCCCAATTACAAGACACTCTGCTCCAAACCGAAAAATGATGTCTTTAAGTACCTTACCAAGAAAAGAACCAAATTCTTCAAAAACCTTAAGACTGATTTCATCTCCCTTTTCTGCCAGACAAGCAATCTCTTTAACATCCGGTTCTGAAGATGATAAATTTCCTGTCAATTCATCATATCTTGCTATAATACCACGCCGGGAGAGTACCTCATCAAGAATCCCGTTATCATAAGGCAATCCTCCTATCCATCCGTGAGGAGGGACTCCCTGACCTTCAGTCACTATTTTCCCATCAATCATAAACGCCGAGCCAAGACCACTACCCAGGGTAAGACCAATAACGCGTTTGTAGCCTCTGGCTTCACCTATCCAAGCCTCTCCCATAAGAAATGTCCTTGCATCATTTTCAAAATAGATGGGTAAATCTTCCTTTAAATCCAATCGCTTAATGAACTCTTTTTTCAAATTCATACCATATATAGATTCATATTTATCAACTCCTTTGATTAAGCTTATACCTTTCTTATAATTAAAAGGCCCTGGCATACCAACGCCTATCCCGATTACATTTAGGTTTTTATCTTCTGCCATATCAAGGGCTTCCCGCAATGTTCGAACGAAGATCGTTATTATCTCCTCAGAGGTTCCTTTAGAATTGACTGGAGTTTTTTTATAACTCCTTTTCAAAAATGAACCTTTCGAGCTGATAACAGCAGAGACAAGAGAGGTGCCTCCAACATCAAGAGCTATAGCATATCTTTCCATTTCACCTTAAAAAAATCTTCAAGACCTTACAAGGGCTTTTCTCTAAATTTATAATAGAGTATTCTCCGATACATGCCGGAACTATAAGTGTCTCAGAAAAACTGAGTTTAAAACTGCTCTCGGGATTACTTTTTGGTTCAACAAGCACATTACTTCCTTCAACAAGATTTAAAATATGGAATTTATCCCTTGTCTCTTCCTCCATTTTTTTTGCGAATTCCAGCCTACAAACAACAAAAAATATGTCTTTTCTTTTGCCCAGAAGATATTCAGCCCAATCCTCACCTGACCTTATTAACCTCGGCTTCTGTTTTAGATTTTTTGCCACCCAATTACCCTGTCTATAGGATTTTATTACCTGAAACGCATGATGAGAGTGTATTGGCCGCAGATTTCCATCCAAATCCGGTCTCAAATAGTCATAAAGATGGAAGGTATATCTATATGTGGTAGCACTGATTTCGAGCACTACTTCATTCCTACCCGAAGCATGGACAGTGCCTGCAGGTATCAAAAATAAATCGCCAACCTTACTGGGAATGCTATTTACATATTGCTTATGGTCAAATGGAATGCCTTCCTCCTCTGCCCTTTTTACCATTTTATAAAACTCATTTCTATCAATATCTTCTTTCAATCCCAAGTAAACATTGGAATCAGGTCCAGTTGCAACAATATAGTAGCTCTCATCTTGGCCCATCCGTTCATTAAAATGTTTTTTGATATAGAAGGTATTTGGGTGAACTTGAATAGCCATATCTCCACCGTGAATACTCTCGTCGTAATTGACGCGTATAGGGAAATTATCCTGGAATCTTTTCACTGCCTCCTCTCCCATAATTTCACAGGATTTTTGCCAGAGCAACACAGGGAAAGGAACCTCCAGATAATCCTCTCCCACTGCGATTTTTAGACTCATTTCAGGGGCCATAATCTCATAGCTCCAGGCACAATTTGGCATTGCTTCAGGTAGTTTTCTAATTTTTTTAAGCCACTGTCCTCCCCAGGGGCCGGGGTCATAATATGGCTTAAGCCTGAAAGGTTTTTGTGCAATCTCATAAAATATATCGCACAGTCCCTGTCTTGGTATTAGCTTAGGTTTTTCTGCAATATTACAATCTACATAAAAGTCGATACGAGGAAATATGTGCTTTTTATGTCTATCCAAAACAAGGTAATCTATATAGTAAAAATGTCTTGTAGCGAGGTAGATTGGGGAACTATCTTCTTTTCCCCTTTTTTTTGTTTTCTTCCTCAAACGTAAAGGATTTACTTCTCCTTTTTTACTCCGCTTTCCTACTTCTTCTCTTGTAAGGTCAAAATAGAATATAAAATCGTACAAATCAATAAGCCATTTATTTGCTGCACCACAACCAGAACAAATTACTACATTTTCCTTCAAGGTCTTTAATCTTTTCCTTAATTCCTTTACTTTCTTCTCGTCAAAGAAATTATCTATCCTTCCATTAAAGACTATACCAAAAATAGGGTCATCTGGAAGGAAGGGACTGACCATTTCTTCTATCTCATCCGACGACTTGTAACAGGAGGAAATATCTACATCCTTGACTATGAGACCCTTTCCCTTTAACACCTTCTTTAAATCTGAAATTTTTTTCTCCCACCCAACTCCAATGAATCCATCAAAGGCAAAGAAATACCGCTTCTTAGAAGAATTCCTTTTTCTTAGATCGAAAATGAATTGACCTATTTTCTCCAAACCGACTACAAAGTTGTATTCGTCAGTATCACTGATAAAATTAAGCACGTCTTTAGACATAACACACCTACCTAAATCTGACTCGAAGAAGATGTGGCCAGTAGACCTCTGACTCCACATAGGTTATATAGATGGTTCTACCGTTTTCCTTTGCCAATTCCCTATGTTCCTTGCCTGCATAACGGAAAGTGTCTGGAGATACTCGCTTCACTGGAATAGTACAAAAATCCTCATAAGGTCCCCATAAGTTATCTGAAACTTTTAGAATAATACTATCTCTTGACAAGAGGGAATGGACGACCAGATATTTTTTCAGATATCTATTATAGGAGATAGACATTTCACAGGGAACATCGTCTATCACATCGATTGCCTCTTTTATATTTGATGTCCATTCTGGCTTAAAGGATTTCAGATATCTGTATTTAGAGAGGTCTTTTATGTCTTCCTTTTTTACTCTGGATAGCCGGGTGGAGTTTTTATCAAATGAGTTCTTATGTACACCAAAAATATAAATGTAATTAATATCTTCAATCACACCACCCCCAAAATTACCCTCATTCTTATTCCACCATATTAAATTATCGTCTCTTAATAGACGGGTTGTTTTGCCTAATATTGGGTCATATTCTGCAAGTCCGCTACCCACTTCTTCGAAATTAAATGACAATGACCTGTATGGGAATTCTTCACCAGGAATTATCCTTACCACTACATAATATAAGTAGACCTTGCATTTCAGGTTGATTCCATGTAATGGCCAGATTCTGCATTTTGACTTTTCCTCTTCTGGTGTAGGCTCAATAATTGGCACAGGATAGCCATTCTGATCTATTTTTACTTTTACATTTCGCAGTCCCTTATCAGGGTCAAAAAAGTTAGTGAAAATTGCTGAGTTGCAAATTAACTTATCTTCTTTTACAAATGTGTCACCAAATAGCCATAGT
>JAYENM010000142.1:0-2880 GCA_034722095.1 Caldifarciminota bacterium
TTGGAATTTTGATACTGCTTATTTCATCAGTTTTTATATTGATGAAAATTAGAGAAAAACCAGAGTTTGGAACTTGCGAAACAGACGCGGACTGCAAACTTGTGAGATGCGAGGGAGCTTATTGCGACAACGGAAAATGCGTTTGCCCGATGGATAACGGGTCAAAAAAACTTTCAGATGTTAAGGTTGCCGTTATTTATCAACATATAATGGACAACACCCCTCCTGAAAGAGATATATCTAAAATTTTTAGTGAAACAAAAACTGATTTTATAATTAGAGGAGCATTTAAATGGGAAGCGAGGACGGAAAATTTCTATGAAAAATTTGGAGAGGCAATAAAGACAATTAAAGCCAGAAATTCGGATATTATTATCTGTGGTGGTTTTGGGGCTCAATTTATAGATGAACGAGGAGAATATGATCCCATAAAGAAGAAAAAATTGAATGAAACTAAAGTTGAAGAAATGGCGCTTAATATATCAAAGCATCCTGAATGGAATCTAAGCGATACTAAAATAGAAGCTTTCTGGGAGATATCACAAATACCAGAATATGGAACAGGATATTTTCCTGATATAACAAATCAAAAATTTCAGGAATTATCCATAAACATTGCCAAAAGACAGATAGACGAAGGGGCAGATGCAATATGGATAGATGGGTTATATGGACAAGCGAGATTTTTGGGACAAATTGTTCAGAATCCTAATCATTTAGCCATAAAGGAATCTTTTGAAGGTTCATCAAAAATTGTTAACGAGATACATAATTATGCTGAAGAGAAAGAAAAGAAAGTTTATATTGGCACTTGGATTGATATGGCATTTTTCCCTTTTGCTTTGCCGAAATTTGATTTTTTGACATTTACTCCCAGTAAGGATGAAGTTCTAATTGGAGAATTCGATAAAAAATTATGGGATTTAGTAAAATCAAAAGTTGAAGAAAAATTTGGGAACATACCAATATTTGTATATATTGATTATAGTATGCGTGATGATTCACCTTTAGCAACATTCAGTCAGAAATTGACATCAAAAGAACAAAGCGAATTTCTTATAGAAATAGATGAATTTGCCAGTAATGAAGGAATGATATTTACCTATCCCGTACATGGATTTTATATGGGAAATAATGCAACAATACTTTCTTTTGGTAAATATAATTGTTATGATTCCCTTGCCCCGGAATTCCAGACCTATGAAACTATTAAAAAACTTGCTTTGGCAAGGGCAGGTGAAGACGAACTTGTTTGCGGCAACGGAATTTGTGAAGACGGGGAGGATGGCTACAGTTGCCCGCAGGATTGCTGTATCTCAGGAGATAGCAAATGCCCAATAGAATGCACTCTAGAGAATGACAACGACTGCAAACCACAGGAAACTTTAGTAATAGCAGGCATCCCACAGGAAAAAAGCCCGCGTTTTAACATACCTAAACCAACATGGAAAGAAGTTGAACTGGCTCTCCCTAAACTTAAAGATACGGGTGTTAATACAATCTTCCTCTGGGCGCCTTATGAACATACAGTCCCTGGAGAAGATTCGCCAAGCACAATAACCGTACTCACAGAAGAAGGCGAAATCCAATTAGATGTAAGGCATTCCAAGCACATAATAAATTATCTCATACCCGACCCTGACAGAGGCTCAGAACAGGAATTTATCCATATGATAGAAACTGCCCATTCTTTGGATCTAAAAGTTATAGCTCAATTACAGGTTACTGTTGCAAACCCCGGTGACTTCATCTATGATAACCATCCTGAATGGATATTAGAAAGTATCTATGGAAAACCCGCTATTTTCTGGCCATGGAAGATTTCAGGTTATGGCTATATTGTAAATAAGGCTCATCCAGATTTGATAAGCTATGTAACAGAAACCATAATACCTCATTGGATAGGACAATGGGATGTAGATGGAATCTACCTTGATTCTGCAGGCATGGCATATTGCGACTCACGAATAAAGGAATTGACCAATACATACGGCACTATTGAAGGATACGAATGTCTAACCCCTGTTGATGGATACTTCAGCCCCGAACCACTCATATCTGCCATGAAAACAAAAATTGAGCAGATAGAAAATGAAGTTGGAAAAGAGATTACATTTTCAGGAGAAATGAGTTACAAAACCGCACGCGAAGTTCCTGAAGCAGACATTATCAAGACTCTAAAGGGTGATGCAAGCCTGATGCAATTTATAATGGGCAACCCTGCAGTAGACAGGAGCCTTGGTAAATATCACGATTTCGTACTGAATTATCAATTCAGAAAGATTCTGAAACTTGCAGAAGAATCCAGCACCTTTGATTATTCTAAAAATTATAACAATTACTTTGACTTAGAACAGAAACTTGATGCCAGGTACACAAAGACAGCCCGGTTTGTAAATATGTGGGTGGAATCATATACATTTATAGATCTACTCAAACCGAAAGTTGCAGGGAATTATATCACTTTAACAGTCACAGCCCCTGGAAATACTTTATGGATCGGTACCTATCAACTTCCCCCTCAACAGTGGGTCTCAGAAAAGATTTTAGGATGGGATAGTGATATTTTAGAGAAGTGGTACAAAAAAACAATAAAAATCAAAAAAGAACACAGTGCTCTCCAGAGCGACAATATCGAAGATGCGCTAGTTCCAACAGATATAAAAGGTTTAATAGCATACAACCGATGGGATGAAAGTGAATCTGTGACTGTTGTTGTTAATGTTAATGATAAACCGATTACAGCTATTTTAAATACATTATTTGAGGATAATACAGTAATTAAAGACGAACTCTCAGGCGAAACTTTTATGGTCGCAGACTCAAACAATTTTCAGATACCTGTTCCTGCCTACGGCTCAAGAATATTAATTTTATCAA
>JAYENM010000143.1:0-2840 GCA_034722095.1 Caldifarciminota bacterium
AAACATAACCTGGCAAATTTCTCGCCACGAAAATCATCTGTTGTTAAATCCACTATCTTCTTCTGACATTTTACCGCCAGATTTATCGTATATTTTTCTATTTCCTGTAGTGAGATCTTTCTTGAAGAACAAAGGTCTTCATAATATCTATCATCTAGCAGAGAAGCAACCCCTTTTGTGATAAAAAAACGGGCGGATGGGAGTTTTTGTAGGACTGTAGCTGGATATAAGACATGCGGTTTATTCTGTATAGCATCTCTCACAACTCTTGCCTTTGAATGTCCAGCTGCAACTATAATGGCGGTTGTAGTGGAATTGTAGGTAATTGTTCCCAATCCAATAGTGATAACCAGTCTATTTCTGGAGATTTCAATTCCACCTAGATCCATTGCAGATGCTGCTGCTGTTTCATAATTTATCGGAGTAAGTCTCGTAACAGAATTATGATTAGAGCCCTTTACATTAAATGCAATGTGTCCATCAGGTCCTATTCCTCCTAGAAAGAACCCTATACCACCCAATTTTCTTATTTTCTCTTCATATTCCATGGTAAATTGATCGATAGCCCTTATTACTTCTTGTTGTAATCTCTCCGTACTATTGTTTGGATGTCTTGTGCGGAGATCAAGATTTACCCTCCATTGTGGGAATACGTCATCTGCATGCATAGCATCTGGAACACCTAATTTCCAGGTATCCATAAACATACCCTTTTTCTTATCCAATCCAAATCCTTTAATGTAAAATCGATGAATATAGTAATAAAAACTATTTTGATTTTTGGGGTCTATTGGGTAAAATTCATCTATCTGGATAAAGTAAAGAGAATCCATTCTCGGCTTTTTAGAAGGCTCAATACCCCATTTCTTCAATTCTTTCCGTATCTCTTTCTTGTCCCAGTTTTTGAGATAATAATTTGTCCATTTTATAAAGTATTCCGGGGTCTTTCCGGTAGGCAGCGCAACCACCCCTCCTGGATTGAGTTGAACCCATTCCAAAAATCGAAGGGCGGTAAGTTTGCCCAACATTGGAAAGTTTTCTACCTCAATTGATTTTATATTCTCCTTGGGATAAATAAACCCTCGGTGTGATTTTTTAAGGGCTATTTCTTCTACCCTTGAGAATGTATTATATTTCCTCAGGCTTTCCATCAATATCTCCTCGTTTTCTCAGTAGACACTCTCTGTTGCCATCATAGACAGAAAACTCAGGAAAATTTTTCATACGAAACTATCTCTTCCAGAGTCTTTCTATGTTTCTCACCACAGGGATGTATAGGATAACCAAGAGGTAGTAACGCTACTACCTTATATCTATCAGGTATTTTAAGTATCTCTTTTACCTTTTCCTGATAGAACGCCCCTATCCAGCAAGTTCCAAGGCCAAGTTCTTCTGCTTGTAAGGTCATATGGTCAACAGCGATTGCAACATCAACTGCATAAGCAGGTACTCCGCATCTCATAATATAGAAAGGATCTGTGGATACTGCTGCAATAACAACAGGTGCCTCTGCAATAAATCTCTGGTTGGCAGCAGCATCTGCAAGTTGTTCTCTTGTCTTTTTATTCCTGATAACGATAAACTTCCAATTTTGATTGTTTCTTGCCGATGGAGCAAGCCTTGCAGCATCAAGGACGAGTGTGAGTTTTTCGTCTTTGATAGGTTTATCGAGATAGGAGCGGACACTGCAGCGTCCTCTTATAGCTTCTCTTACAGTCATAATACCTCCGTATTCTTTTTGAACAGAAATATATTGGGATTAATGAGTCATCAGGTTATTAAGATTGTAGGCACAAATTCAATTTGTGCTCGCACGATTTGAAATCGTGCCTACATTTTACCTAATGACTTATTAACTCTCTTTACTTGCGTTAATTCCTGTCTGTCGGCAGGCAGGTGTGTCCGATTCTCTTATGCACGAATTCAATTCGTGCCTATAAGTAACTATGCGCCGTATTTTTTAAGTTTCAGCCCGTATGCAAGCATCAGGGGAATTATATCGAGCGACGGGAATCTCCCGAGTCCTCCCCTCGCACAATCTCTCTCCGTAAAGCTCTCTATACCGTCAGGTATGACGAATTCCGAGTAAAGCAAAAAGGGATTTGGATGCCAGGAATGCGCTTTGAGAACCGCCGGGGTGGAGTGGTCACCTGTAACCACCATGACATCCGGCGAAAGAGAGAGTACCTCCGGTATTATGCCGTCAACTTTTTCTATCAATTTTACCTTTCCATCAAAATTCCCGTCTTCGCCGAGAGAATCTGTCTTCTTTACATGAAAATAAAAAAAATCAAAATTATTCCAGTTTTGTTTCAATGTCTGCACCTCATCATATACGGTATCTCCCGTTTCTAATACCTTCATACCCACCAGCTTTGCAAGACCCTTATACATCGGATAAGTGGCAATACAGGCGGGAGAGAGTTTGAACCTCTCACCCATGGTGGAAAGGCCGGGGTGTTTTGCAAAACCCCGAAGCAAAACCATATTTGCGGGGAGTGAAAGCAGTTCATTTGCCCTCCTTATAAACTCTCTCACGATTCTTGCCGTCTTCTCAGAATCTTCCGTTATTGCCTCACATTCCACCGGCGGATTCCCCTCTTTCTGTGGGTCGGTTTCAAGCACATCCGGATAAAGCCCATCGCCCCTGAATAGAACCACAAACCTATGCTCCTTACCCGAATGCACAATAATATCCACTCCCTCAATTTTTCTGATATGTTCCTGTAAGATTTTACAGATTCTTTCATTTTCCACTGATGAAATTCTACCAGCCCGCCTATCTACAATAATTCCTCTATCGTTTACCGTTGCAAAGTTTCCCCTTACTGCAACATCTT
>JAYENM010000144.1:0-13812 GCA_034722095.1 Caldifarciminota bacterium
GAAATTTATAAATTAAATAGGGATTTAAAGAAATTTTCTCTTCTTCTCAACAGGGAACTCAAGAGATTATAAGAGATATTTATTTATAAATTATTTTTCTCTTGAATTCTCATACGATCCCTGTAAAATTACATCCGTTAGCTAACGGACATTATTTGGAGAACCACAGAGAATTAAATTTCTCTCCCTGCCCCGTTAGATGTTCTTGTCCCGTGAGATGCTTGCTATCTGATGGGATACTATCTAACGGGGTGAATGACCTCCCATATCCATACGGATCCGTAAGGACGGGTCGTATGACTGTGGTTTGTCATATTCTTTCATATTCTATTTGACACTACCTTGGTGATTGGTCAATCAATCTAACCGAACATCTAAGACAGTATTTTCATCTTCCTTCATCAAGATTTTCTACAAATATTACATTAATTTTATTAAAAAGTCACGGGAAAAATGAGTTACGTTTCCGTAACAGGAAAAAAACATGTAGGTACAAGGTCCATAATCAGTAAGGCGTTAAGCGTAAAGTGTAAGGCGTTAGGCGAACGCAACTTACAATCTAAAATCTCCAATCTACAATCTGCAATCTACAATCTTCGTGTCACCGTGGATCATCATATAAATGCTTCCCCGCGCTCTCTTGTGGATAGAAGCACTATATCCCTCAGTTCTTCTTTGTTCCTTGCTTGAAGCCAGCGTCTATCAAAATCGGGTTCCTGTGTAATCTGGGCAATGGACATCAGGGTGCGAAGATGAAAGTTACGCTCATCTCTTGTGCCTGCAAATACAAACGCAACATAAACAGGAGGTAGGTCAGGAGAGAATTTGATACCTTCTTTGCACCTTACAAGTAGGATTTCAAATTTCTTCTCACCCGGAATGATTATATGTGGAACAGCAAGTCCCGGACGGAGAGCAGTGGTGGATTCTTTCTCCCTTTTAATAAATAATTCATAGAGTTCGTCTTCTGACATGTTAATATGCTTTGATAAAGAACGGGATATCCTCTTGAAAAACTCATTAAGTGACAGAGGTCCTTTGATATCCAGGACTTCGCACTCTTTTACCAGTCTGTCAAATCTGTCCCCTACTATCTCGTCTCTTTCAAGAAGTATTTCTTTTAACTCCTCTTCAAGAGAGCGACTGGGGATGTCTTTCGTCGCCGCACGTTCCACCAAATGAACAAGCGCCGATGTTCTTGCTTCTCTGCCTTTTGCGTATGTAAAATACCAAATTACCCCAAATATAACAAAACCTGCAGTTAAAAGAAGCGGAAGTTTCCCCATCCCAACGATGAGAACTATATATCCTATTATTCCTATTATTTGAATCCACGGATAAAACGGACATCTGAATGTGGGTCTGTAGTTCCTTATCTTGCTTTCCCTCATAACGATAAGGGATAGATTGTTGAGAATAAATAATATCAAATGCATTGTTGAGGCTGCCTTTACGAGTTCTTCAAGATTCAGAAAGAGAATTGAAAGCATTATAAACCCGCTAGTAAATAATATGGATACATAGGGGGTTTTAAATCTATAGCCCATTTTTTCAAATCCACTGGGCAGGAGTCTATCTCGTGACATTGCGAAGGGCACCCTTGATGCGGCAAGAATACCTGCATTTGCAGTCGATACAAATGCAAGTATGGCACCTATGGCAGTGATTACCACACCAAACATCCCGGAAAATCGTCTTGCGCCGTCAGATATGGGTGTGAGAGAGCCTGAAAATATACTCTTTGGAGTCACGCCGATGGTAACGAACATTACGATGAGGTAGAGGAATAATACAACCGCAAACGAGAGAATAAGCCCGAGGGGTATTGTTCTTTTGGGGTCCTTAACTTCCTCTGAAACACTGGCTATCTTTGTTAGTCCCCCATATGATATAAAAACAAGTCCCGCAGTGGCAAACACGGATGTAAAGCCAAAAGGGACAAATGGGGTAAACCTCGTAACTTTCACAGATGATATTCCCCAAAAAGTATACAAGATAAGGATTGCAATAAGACCAAGCACTATCGCGACCTGAGTTCTCCCTGTCTCTCTGACGCTTCTAACATTGATTATAGTAAAGACTATTCCTGCAACACAGGCGATGATCTTCATCTGTATCTCTATAAGCCCTGGGAACATCAGTATAGCAAATGCACCTATACCAACAAGTGCAAAGGCACTTTTTAGAGCGGTAGAAAACCAACTTGCAAATCCGGCAAGTGTACCCGCAAGTGCTCCAAGACTCCTCTCCACAAAAAAGTATGTACCTCCTGCCTTTGGCATGGCGGTTGCCATCTCTGCTTTGGTAAGGAATGCTGGTACCATCAGAATACCGGCAAGCAGGTATGAGAATAGTGCAGCAGGACCTGCCTTTGCAAATGCAATACCGGGAAGTACGAAGAGTCCTGATGATATCATCGCGCCAGAGGCAATACAAAAAATACTCAGAAGAGTTAGTTCTTTTTTCATAACCACAGCGTAAAAGAATGTAGTAGCGGAACTTCAGTTCCGCCCAGTAGTTATCCACAATCTGGAATACCCGTGCTGTCGGGAGTTTCCTCCCGACAGAGCACCAGATGAGTGTCAGGAGGGTATACCGAAGGTCGCCGTAAGGTAACTCCTGACACCACGATAAATTCCACTACTAAGGCACAAAGAACACCAAGATTTAAAATTTCAGATTATAGATTGCTGATTGGGGTAATAGGGTATTGGGTTGATGGGGTGTAGGATCATTCTATCCTACTAACTAACCAACCAACTAACTAACAAACTTACCAACTAACAACATTTTCTTGAGTCTTGTGTACGACTCAACTGCTCTTTCTTTGGGTCTTACTTCTATTATAAAGTATGTATCAAGTTTTTCCAGCTTGGACAGATAATGTATAAAGTCAATATTTCCATCACCAATCACAGTGTGCTCATCCCAACCACCATGATTGTCGTGTATATGACAATTTTTTATGAGATGGGCATACTCCAGCATAAAACTCTCTTCTCTCTCCCTCTCTTCTCCTTTCAGTCTATTTGTGTGTCCTATATCCCAGGTGAGATAAAGTTTTCCACCGGAGAGAAAGTCTTTCAACACCTTGTGGGAGAGGTTATATCTGAAACCCGATGTATTCTCAACACACAAAAAGGTCTTTGTTTTTGCATAATCCGACAGTCTCTTTAGAGAATATCTGAGGGCGGATTCATATTCTGCTGGGAAAAGTTTATGCATAAATTTCATTTGACCGCCTTCTGATATGTGAAATGTGGAGCCAAGATGTATTGTAACACATCTTGCCTTTATTTTGTCCGCAAGGTCAATAACCTCACAGAGTCTATCAATTATACCCTCAAGGGGTTTCCTGTGGAGATTAAAAAGCGAAAGTCCATCTGGTGCGTGGAGCAAGACTGGTATGGGAGAGATAGAAAGCATTCTTCTGGTCTTCTCACTTATATTCTCTGGAAAGAATGCAGGTGACGACATATTGAACTCAATGGCAGAAAAACCCTGTTCTATGGCATAATCCAGTGCCTCTCCAGGGTCTTTGAAATCAAATAATGCCTGAAAACCTATTCTATTTTTAATATCCATTTTTATAAATCCCAAGCATCAAGCACCAAATATTAAATTCCAAACAGTTTGGAATTTTGGGTCATTTCCATGCGGATCCTTCGGACTTCGTTTATCGGTATCGATGCTAGTAACGAGGCTCGACTTTTCAATGCTCGATACTCGTCTCCATATGGACCCAGTGGATTATATTTGTCCAGCTTCAAGCTTCGACATTCGAGTTTCGTTACGAGTTTCGTCACCGTTAACCCATTTTTCGACCCAAATCCATATCCATTCCATACGAGTCCGTCTGGGATTAATAATTTTATTCCACCTGCTCCGGTTCTACCACTGAGATTGCGAATTTATCTCTATCAAAAAGTTCCCTTGCAAGGGATACCACATCGTCCTCGCTTACACTATCAACTGCCTTAAGTGTCTCATCTATTGAGACCTCTCTCTGGAGATATATCTCCTCTTTCAGTATCCTCACCATCCTGTTTACAGTTGATTCCAATCCAAGTATAAATCCCCCTTTTAGATGTTCCTTTGTATTTACAAGTTCTTTCTTCATCAATCCATCCCTTTTAAGTTTCTCAAGTTCCTCAAATACTATATCAATTGCCTTCTTTTTGGTGGACGGCGAAGTCGCAAGGTATACTCCTAAAGTCCCGGTATCTCTATAAAACTGCAAAAAAGAAAATACATTATATACAAGTCCTTCTCTCTCTCTCAGACGTTGGAATAGACGGGAACTCATTGAGTTACCTAAAAGAGTATTGAGGACAAGAATGGAGTATCTGTAAGGAGAATCGTATTTGAATGTCCTTCTGCCAAGTGCTATATGCACCTGTGAAATATCCTTTTTCTTTTTCTCCTTGCTCTTAATAATCTTCTGGGGGAATGGGGTAGGTGTTATATCTTCCTTAAGATTTGGTAGTGACAGCAAAGATTCTTCAACCAGTTCCTTCAATTTAACAAATGACAGCCTTCCAGATGCAGCAACGATTGCATTCTCACCGCAGTATCTCCTCTTTTTAAAATCCAAAAGGTCTTTTCTCGTGAGTTTCTTTACAACCTCTTCCTTGCCTGATATTGGATAGGCAATTGGATGCTCCGGGAAGAGACACTCTGATAATTGCCTGAAAACCTCTTCCTCTGGAGAGTCATTAGAGTTCCTTATCTCTTCTATAACCACACCCTTCTCTCTTTCAAGCTCGTCTTTCTTAAACAAAGGATTAAGGACTATGTCAGAAAGAATATCCCATATCTTCTCTAAATGCTGGTCCAGGAATCGGGCATAATAGTAGGTGAACTCATTTGCAGTGAACCCGTTCAGCTCTGCCCCAAGAGAATCGGATTCGACTGCTATTCTGAATGCGTCTCTCTTTTTTGTTCCCTTAAAGAGCATATGTTCCACCAGGTGCGATATACCCGATTCTCGCCTTTTCTCGTGGCGCGAGCCTGTGAGGAATGCAACCCCGAGTGAAACAGACCTTACTCCTTTTACTTCTTCCGTAACAATCCTTACCCCATTGCCAAGACAGCTTTTCATATAAAACTCCTTTTGAAATAAACCACAGAGAACACAGAGTGTTTTTTGTCTTTTAATTTCAACTCTCCAACGTTTTGTTATTTTCTGACGCAGGTTTACGCTGATAACCGCTAATGAAGGATTGTAGGCACAAATTCAATTTGTGCCAGCTCAATGACCTAATTGCTATCTCTTTTATCTGCGTTAATCTGCGTCCAGTTGTAGGCAGCACGATTTAAAATCGTGCCTACAGGCTGCGGACTCTGTGGTTTCTTTCACGCTATTTCATACAAAATCATAAAAATCCCTGTGTAGATTATAGCATAGGAAGATAACTTTGTCAAGAAGAAAATTCACATTCTGCGTCCAATTTTTTCTTGACAGGATACAAAAGATGTGGTATAATCTTTTAGGTTATCCAGAAGATGCTCAAAATTCCAACAAATATTTTAAATGTCTGGTAAGGCTTCACAGGCTGTGCGAAAATTAAAAAATGGTAGGCGCAAGCTTTAGCTTGCGCGCCATCGCATGACCCCGCCTTTGGCGGGGTGCGCCGAGCCTGCGGCTACCTACCAAATAATTTACGCAACTTAAAAGTTGCGGCTACCAAGGCACAATTTTGTGGAACTTACGCTCCGACGTTACGTCGGAGCGGCTGCCAGGTCAAATTGCAATACCTCAGCCTTGCGTACAACCTACGCGGGCAGATTTTCTGATACATTATGAGACTTTTCGTTGCAATAGAACTACCTGAAGATATCAGGGGAGAACTCGTCGCAGTAGAAGAGAAACTTGAAAATTTCTTTAAAGCGAGATGGGTAGCAAAAGACAACATCCACCTTACGCTTAAGTTTCTGGGCGATGTTGAGGAAAAAATGCTTGAGGATATAAAGAAAACAGTATCAGAAATTTCCCAAAAGAACCACAGATTTGATTTAACTCTGGAGGATATTGGAGGGTTTCCAAATCTCAAGAGGCCAAGAGTATTATGGATAGGGGTGGAACAGGGTAAAAAAAATACTATGTGTCTTATGGAACAACTGGAAAAGGAACTTACAAAATTTGGCATAAAACCCGAAAAAAGAGAAAAAAGTCCACATATAACCATAGGAAGGGTAAAGGGACTGGCACAGAGAGACGCTGAAAAAAGACAGGAAGATATACATAAACTGACTTACAAAAGCAAGGTTTTCAGGGCTGATGCCATTTCACTTATCCAGAGTGTGCTTACACCAAGAGGAGCAGTATATACTGTAGTCGGGCGATATCTCTTTTTACAAGAATAAAAAAGATCGCTACAATACTGTGGGAGGGGTTTCCTAACCCCGACATACTCGAGACTAGGAAGTCTCTCCCACAACCGGGAAATTACTTCTACATCTTCCAAAAAATAAACTGTATCTTCAGTAACAAAATAAAATCAAAGAAATTTTCGTTTCTATAAAAGAAAAGGTGTCGGGAGGTAACTCCCGACACCACTCCATATTTTTGCACGGTTGGAAACTACGCCAACAAATCACTTCAATACTACAACCTTTCGCACAAGATTTATATCTCCTATCTTTAGGTGGTAGAAATAGATCCCGTTTGGTATATTCTTTGTGTCCCATGTAAGTTCGTATACGCCGGGTTCGAGTACTCCTCTCTTTATATCCGCAACCCGCTGACCCGCAAGATTATACACCGATAGGTCAATAGAAGACTTTTCTGGTATGGTAAGAAGCACCCCTGATGAGAACGATACTGGATTGGATAGGAGTGCAATATCAAAATGCCTTGATGCAGATTCCTCAATCCCGTGGAATAAAATTAAAATATCGTCATCATCTCTTGGATAGAGATAAAAGTTACCTCCTGTATACCTTATCACACCCGTAACATTTACAACATCACCGCTGTCAGGTACATAGGTATACGCATCATAGTTACTTACAATACACTGTCCCGTTCCATCATCAATATACCAGGTAGAGCTACCAGGGCTAGTCCCCGCATCCACCACCGTAGCTGAGTCCACTCTTACAAGCACACCCTCCCATTGCTCAGCTGCTGCACCCGTGGCAACGTTAAGGTCTCTTGAGTTAACGATTGACGGAGCAGGCAAAGGGTTGCCGGAGGATTCAATATTATAGTAAAGAATAGTTCCAATCTCAGTCATACCGCCATATTCCAGTATCCTGCAAGCTATCACCACCGAATCTCCCCTCACACTCGGGTAGGGATGACCTGTATGCATAGCCATCAATCCTGACCAGGGACCCTCACCCTGCTGCACCCAGTACCAGTCATAAGGGAAACAATCAGTCTCTGCAGTTATAATGCCTGTAATACTAATAACCTTGCCCTCCCAGTGAGATGCATACTCTGGATCGCCAGCAACGGTGTCACTTTGAATTGCCTGTATGGGAACGAACCCACTGTAGAATGTTGTGGTATCATATATTGGGGTGCCTTCAATATCCTGAACACCATCAACAATCAGTGTGCATAATAGGGCGTCAGTTTGGTTGTCCGTCACCAGATGAACAAGAGAATGATTTTCGGTATCTAATGTTGCATTTGTTATATTGAGAGGTGGAAGGACTTCATAGTTCGATGTATTACCCGCTGTGCTGGCATCAACATCCTTTGTGAATTGAAGGTTTATCCCTGTTCTTGATGTAGAGTATATAACAGAGAGACGACCTCCTCCAAGCACCTCTATATCGTCTTCCATTCTGGGAGTAATCTTGTGCAGATCGTAGTGAGTTTGCACAATTCCTGAAACATTAAGGAAATCACCCAATGCTGGGGTATAGGAATAGTAGGTGTGTTTGCGCACAAAGACATACCCATCACCATCTGAAATCTCCCAGTTACTAGCATCGCCTTCATCTGTGACAAAGGCGTCCTGAACTTGCACTAGGACTGCCTCATATGCCTCGGCAGAGTCGGGTAGATAGGATGAGGTCGCAGTTGTATCAAGATGGGCAGTAGAGATTATTGAGACAGGTGGTAAATTGGTGGTTCCGCATCGGACGATATCACTCGTATCACCTACCTTAAGTTCAGTGTTGTTATAAAATTCGCTTACTGTCCCTGTTATTTGAAGGGAATCTCCAAGATTCACCGGAACCGGGGGAGTGCCAAGAGCGGAGGGAACATAGACATAAATCCCACTCCAGGGACCTGCCTGAGACATCTCAAGACAGAATGTCCTTGAGTTTATGGGACCATAGTTGCAGGTAACTATACCCTCCACGGTTACAAGAGAACCTACCCAGTTGGATGCCTGGGTTTCAGGGTTCCTGTTTGATTGTATCTCGTATATCGTGGTTGCCTGCTGGCTAAAGCCAGCGACCGCAATCAGAAGAACCGCACATATGACGCATGCTCTGTACATACAACCTCCTTGTAGTAAGATTAAAAATCAAATACCAAAAAGCAAAATTAACCACAGAGAACGCAGATGGACACAGATGAAAAAGATTTCAGATTGTAGTATTGTAGATTTTCTTTGTGAACTTTGTGGTTAAGATCAGTCGTCAGGATGTAGGGACAACCCTTGTGGTTGTCTGCTCTCGGACAGGGACGAGCCCTGTCCCTACATTGGCATTGTTTGCATATTATTCGCACGGTTAAAACCGTGCCCTACAGTCCTTAATGACCTAATTACCCATTGACCATCTGCGTTCACCCCGTTAAATAACTCAAAAATAAATGCCAGAGCGCTACGGTAAACGCTTCTATTTAACGGGGTGAACCCAATTTCGATTCCCCACTCTCTACGCCTTACGCTTTACGGCTTACTGACCCACCCCGAATTCTTCCCGCAGGACATATCTCACTACATCTTCTCCATTTCCCAGACCGTTCAACTTATCAATCGGTATGGAGAAGAAGATACGGTTTGGATTTTGTGCAGGATGCCTCACTGCCACACAGGGTCTCCCCTCCCACCATCCTGTCTCCGGTAATCTGTATATAGCTTCTGCTTCTTCGGTTGTCTCAAAGGCATCAAACCTTGAAATAAAACTTGACACCTTAAGGCTATCCGGATAACCAGTCACCAAGGTATCGCGTGATATAATAGAACCAATCGGAATTAGTTTGTCCCACACAACTGTTGCTAAATCAACGCCGAGATAGTTATCGGGAAATGGCGAAGGAATTTCAGGGTCATAGAAACCATTTAAGACAGAGGGACTCACAAGGAGAAGATTCTTCCCATTGTCAAGATATTTTTCCACAGGTTTCTGGGCATCTGGAAGGTGGCTTATATCCCTTCCTGTATACCAAATCATTGTGGTAAATCCGAGTTCGTTTATCGTAATATCTACATCAAAGGGAGAATACGGAAGAGCATCCTCAATTTTCCATAGATTATAGTTTAATCCCAGAGATTCCATTGTCTCCTTATAGAATAACCCCGCTCCAGCACCGGGCTCATCATCTACAATAAGAATATCTGATATAATCTCTTCTACCCACCAGGTATATGATATAGAATCTGAAAGCGCATTCGATTCATCCACTGCCCAGGCATAAAATGTTCTCTCGCCAGGGGCAATATCTCTCAGGGTAACATAGGGGATATCTGCGGGGATAAAACTTAACGACATTTCAGTATCAAGCCTGTAATAAAAGCCTGCAACGCTTTCGTTGCCATCTATATCCTCTGCCTCAAGATAGAATGTGACAACCGGGAGTGTTGTGTCTTTAGGCAAACTCTTATCTTTGAAATAAACCGTGGGCGGACTGTTTCTCACTGGTATGGTGAGTTTTGCTGGAGTTGGGTCTATTGCATCTTCATTGTCTTTTGCCCACACCGTTAGTATATGAAAATTCACTGTATCTTCTGCCCTGAGCACGAATGTGTCACAGGTAAGGGTGGTAAATACAGTATCCCCTTCATCCCAGTTATAGTTATAACCAACTACCCATCCATCGGGATCATTTCCCCACCAGTGAATTATCTGTCTTGCCGGTACAGTATCTACTACACCCTCAACGAAGATATGAGTTTCGGGTGGAATATTCAAAACAGGCTCGGTTGGAGGTTCTTTCTCACACCCGATAAGGGCAATCATTGCTATGGATATGATAAAGAATTTCCTCATCTTAAATGGCATTAGGACGCAGATTAACGCTGATATCATAAATCCGAAATCCTAATTTCTAAATTCTAAACAAATCCCAAATTCAAAATTCCAGTATTTCAAACTGTTTGGACTTCGGCGAGCATTTCGTCCCGAGGCTCAATACCGAGGGGCTCAGTCGAGCCGAATTTGTAAAATTGGAGAATTAGAATTTGTCCATACGGATCTTGAGATTTAGAGTTTAGGATTTCGTGATTAGAATTTCTCATATTTGTCTGCGTGCATCCGCGGTTAATTTTTAGCAATACAATAAACCCTGTAGAAAATTTCCCTGCCTGACGGCAGGCAGGTATGATTTTCGCAGTCAATTCTTTATACTTAAATTCTTTATCCTGTTCACCCCGTTAAATAACTTAAAATAAATACCAGGGTGTTGGTATAAGGCGCCTCTATTTAACGGGGTAAATCTGCGTGCATCTGCGTCCTAATCACTTAATCACCAGAAATTTTCCTTTCTTCATTCTCCCTGTCTTATGGTCTTTAACGCAAAATATGTAAAGCCCCGTAGCTACAGCCTGCTCCCTATCAGTAATGAGATCCCATGCTGCCTCACCCCCTGCCTCACCTGTCTTTGAACCCTCATGCTTTATCGTCTTAACAAGATCTCCCGCAAGATTATATATGTATATTGTAGCATGTTCCGGCAGGTTATTAAACCGTATAACCCTTCCTCTTGGTGAACCTGTATCCCACATAGAACGCACCCTGTATGGATTTGGATAAACACCAATCTCCTCATCTGGCTCAGATGTAGGGGGTGTGCCCGGTATAATCTCTACCATATTTTGTCTCAATGATGATTCAAGTGGCGGAAGTCCTATGTCAGGATTTCCTACATCATAAGAAGTTACTGTATAATAGTATTTAAACCCATTTTTTACTCCCGAATCCACAATCTTATACCATCCTTCATATTCACCATCTGTTTCTTTTTCGGGCATACCTGTGTTAAAACCCTGAGAGTGGTCCACATCAAGAATAGTATCTTCTGGAGTTTTGTCAAACTGATACAGAAGCATCCACTCATCCGGATCAATCAAACCTGTCTCGCTTCTGTATATCCTATATCCCTCAAAATCTCTCAAGTTTGGAGGCGACGGGTCTCTCACAAACTCCGGAGAGTCATCAAAATAGAGAATAGCCTTCCTTGAATCAGGTATTACAACAAGTCTTGGAGATGGTGGGGGAGCAGGCAAAACATAATTTGCCTCGTACGCCTTCCTTGCCCAGCCAAAGTTCTGGTGCAATTCACCCTCTGTCATTCCTCCGCAGAGTGCAAATGTCACTGTAAGCGAATCCTGTCGTTTAAGATAGGGAACAGGGCCTGCAGATAGAAGAGGTATGGGGTCTGGATAACCATTCTCCATTACATATATATCATCCATATCAGGGTCTCTCTGACCGTTTGACATAATACCGTACCTGACAGAATCTCTTACTGTTCCTTGCATATCCCTCCAGGACCACCAATTAAATGAGAGTGTAAGGCTGTCAAGGTCTATATATGCTGTATCTTTCTCAATACCCAGTAACCCTATGCCAAATATACCCTTTGCAAGATAATCATATCCGTCGTTTTTCTCATACACAAGACAAAGAGAATCGTCATAGAAAAGGCGTTTGTGCCCGAAGAACGGTGTGGTATTGAAGTCATCGCCCCAGAAATCTCTGTTTCCCGAGACGAGTTCTGCATATATTCCAATATAAATATCCTCAAGGTCAGCGTTTCCAACATTCTTTATGGTGAATCTTACAATCACCACATCGTCTATATATGAATACGACCATACATAGGAGACTTGACATATTTCAAGCCCGAGTGGCGTATGGTTTACGACAAAAGATGTATCATAGTAGATAGCATAGAAATCCTGCTCTGATACGGCATCGAGCGAATAGTATGGTGAGGTCATAAGACTGGATTTCTCTATAACAACATCATCCGGGTGCCTTGTAGGGTAAAACTCAAATCCCTCACTTGAACCCGGTGTCACAGTGGTTGCATCATTCACACCTGTAGTGACACAAATACCCCGAGAAGATACTGCGCCTACCCAGAGTCCAGCCCTGTAGAGATGCTCTATTCCTGTCCCTGCTGGATATTCACCCGACGGTTGGGGTTTACCTGTGGCAGGATCCCATACTCTGAAACCCGTTCCCAGCATTCCGAAATTTGTAACCGTGAGGTAGATGTTGCCTGCAGTAGTATATTTTGAATTGTCTGCCTTTGCAAATAGTACAAGAGGCAAGAGAAATATAATAAGGAACTTCCTCATAAAAATCTCCCACGGGTTGCTTAGCCCACGAAGAACACGAAATACACGAGAATTATCTCCCACGAAGGACACGGAGAACACAAAAATTGAAAAGGATAAAGGATAAAATGAATACAAAATTCATCGGTCGCTCCTACACTACCCCATCACCCCATCTCTCTTCTCTCTTCTCTCTTCTCTCTTCTCTCTTCTTTCCTCTCTCCTCTCTCCTCTCCCTTCCCTCCCTACTCCACCTCCCCCGGCGTCTCGGGTCTTTTGTATTTCTCTATTCTGTCTGTAAAACCAACATAGAGACTCCTGCCGTCACCCGAGACCGCTACACTCACGGGAGCTTCGGATAATTCTGTTTCCACAACGAAGTCGCCATACATATCAAATTTTTGTATTCTTTGATTCCCAACCTCAGCCACATAGACGCATCCAGAATCATCAACAGCCACATCCACAGGATTTATGAAATATCCGGGTAGTGTATCGCCATCATGTGACTCTCCACCAAGATGGAGAAGATTAACCCTTGGTATGCTTGTGGATATTGCCTCAACCCAGTTGTGTCCGGATGATACAATAAAAATCCTATTTTTCCAGATATATAGATCCAGCGGCCGACCAACATTGAGAATACCAGCTCCATAGGACACCACTGTATCTACAAGGTTCCCTAAACTATCGTATGATAACACAAGATCCCTTTCGCTATCTGACACGAAAATCTTCTCTCCATCTGTAGTGATACCGGATGTCTCCACAAGAAAGGTATCCCTGAAGGCATCAATTGAATCTCCATTCCTGTTGAATAATTTTACCGTTTCTCCATCTGCTATATAAATATTTCGCATTTTATCCTGATGGATTGCTGAGGGTGAAGATAATCCCCCAATAATTACCGCATTGAGTTGTCCGTTTTCAAATAATTTCTTTACATCGTTTTCTGTTAGTGCATAAATAAATCCATCCTCTCCAACAATCACATCCGACATATTGGTTAACTCATATTCCCTATTCCCGGGCCATTCATCAACGAGTACATAGGATTCTTCTGGAGGAAGGCTATAGTCATACTCAGGAGGTATGGGATACTTCTTACCACAACCAAAGAGGAAAAGAAGGGTCAATATGGGTATAAATATTCTCATAATTTCAAATTATGTGTTAAGAAACCACAAGATGACACAAGATTAACACAAGATACAAACCATTAAGTTATTAAGTAATTGAGTCATTAAGTTATTTCCAAGCGTGTTCTTTAATTACTTAATTACCCAATAACCTAATTACTGTTTTTGATATAATCTGTGAACATCTGTGTTCATCCGTG
>JAYENM010000144.1:13822-14381 GCA_034722095.1 Caldifarciminota bacterium
CCGATATAACCCATCTCGCTAAAGGCATAATCTACAAAGAGTCCTTCGCCATACCAGGGAAGGACAAAACCAGCCCCAAAAGATAGACCACTACTATTAGGGCTTTTTGCATTCAACTTGTATCCACTCCGCAGCTGCAGAAACGGGGATAAAGAGTATTCACATCCAATCTTAAATGTCTCAACATTATCAGAGGGCTTATCCATCTCCACTGCAACAAGGAGGTTCTTAAACAGTTTTCCAGAGGTACCAATTCTGTAAACAATTGGAAGAGGATATGCCTCGTAACTGTGGCTCACTCCGTCTACTATATATTCACCTTTTGGTCTTGCATCTGAACCCATATTCAGTAAGGACATCCCAATTTTTATATCCCTGTAACCAACATTGTAAACAGTCCCAACATCCAGTGTAAAGGCGTAAGAACTAATTTCTGCCAGGGTCTCCATTATCCCTTTTGCACCAATACCTATAGCAAATCTATCTGTTATTCTGAATGCATAGGTCAAAGAGAGAAAATTATCAGCAAATTTAAAATAGTTACCTGTCCCGAAGGGAT
>JAYENM010000145.1:0-2806 GCA_034722095.1 Caldifarciminota bacterium
GGTAATAAATGTTCGAAAACAAAAAGCATTAGGAAAAAAGAATTTGAATGTTGCCAATGACGGAACTCTTGTGTGGTGTACCATTCCTTGAAGAATTATTTTGTCATATCTTTTATGTATCTTGGTATGGTCTTCTACAAAACGAGAATGGACCAAAACATCAGAATCTATAAATATTATTATATCTCCCTTCGCCTCTCTTATGCCGATATTCCTTGCAACATAGGGACCGCTTTGCCTTTCTAATCTAATATACCTTAAATTTCCAATTTCCAATTTCCAATTTCCAATTAAATTATGGGTTCCATCCGTTGAGGCATCGTCTATCAAAATTACCTCATAGTTGTCAGTAGTCTGATTCAGTATGTGTGCAAGGGAGTATTCAAGCAATTCCCTTCTGTTATGGGACGGGATTATTACTGATGCCTCGACCATAGAAAAATTAAAGTGCAAAATTAAAATATCAAAATTTCAAATCAAAATTCAAAGTGACTTATAGGATAATTAGGGATGAAGTATAGCAAAAAAGTTATAAAACACGAAGTAATATGGTTTACGAAACTGCTCTCTGATAACTATCTCTAAAGAAGTGAACTTAAGATTTTACATTTTGATATGTAACTTTAATATTTGCTATTTGATTTTTGATATTTAATAATACGTTCTGCAATCCTTCTGGCTCCCCCTTTCGGTCCCATTCTCTCAATGCCAATCCTTCCTCTTTCCTCTCTCAACCTTTCATCTGAAAGCAGTTTTATAATCTCCTTTACTACTCCATCCGGGAAATCTTCCGCAAACTTTAAACAGCCACCAAGAAGTTTTTCCTGTCCTTTCAATCTATGGAATGTTGTCTGGGGGCCTGTTCCGACAAATGAAACGATGGGAATACCGAGACCTGCGGTTTGTTCAGATGCGGTTCCAGAAAGGCTTATCACAAGTTTTGAAGAGCTCACAACATCTACAAAGGCATCTTTTACAAGATCTATTTCTGTATTAGTATCAGAAATGGAGTCTCTCAATATATTTTTATCAATTGTCTCCGACACAGCAATGGCAAAATGTAATCCGGGATACGAATGTGTTAGCTTATTTGTGACAACCACTATCTTTTTAATATTCTCGTATGCTTCTTTTCTGGAACCAGGTAGAATGCCTATTAAGCTTTTATCTTCTGGGGGATTATACAGGTTTTCTTTTTCAAGTTCATCCATCATAGGATTGCCGAGAAATATCGCGGATACACCACAATGTTGGAGATTGTTTGCAGTAAGTTCATCATGGGTAAATATTTCTATCGTAGTTCTTTTCATAATCTTTTTCTCTATCCCCAGATGTGGTGAGAAGTAATCCGATTTACACGGAGCAAGAAACCACATTCTTTTTCTAAATGTGAACCAACCTAAGAGCAGTAGCATAACGTCTCCTACTACAATCACTCTGTCTATTTTGTCTCGCATTCTGTGAAGTCTGGCAATATATGAGAATGGTACCCTTGAACTTATGACCAGATCATTTACAAACCCTACGGGACTTTCTAAAAGAAACCCTCCAGATGGTGGAGGCGGACTGCTAAATAATACACCTATACCTCTCTTTTTGTATTCTTCGCCTAACGAGACGAATGAAGCTCCTACTACTGAAGCATTAGGACACAACTTCTTAATCTCTTCTCCAATTATGGCGCCAGATCTATCTTCTCCGTAAGAATTACTCAATATTGCGATATTCATATGACTCAGATTATAACATAAAAAGCCGCGAAAGTCAAGGAGATTTTGGTCCTTTATAAGTGACAAAATACGGTTGTTTCACAGTTATTTTTACTTGACAAATGGCTAAATTTGTGGTAAAATAATATATAAGATTAAAATTATCAGGAGAATTTATAACAAGTCCGTCAGATAACGGAAAGGAGTAAATCAAAACTAAAGAGAAAAAGACATAAAATACGATTGAAGTGGAAGAGAATGAAAAAGTAATTCGGGGGCGAAAGGATTCGACGGGGTTCTTTGGAATGAGGGTTGCATGCCGGGTTGCCATACTCCTGTAAAAGGTGGCAAGATATAACTGGCGAATACGCCTACGCAATGGCTGCTTAATGCAGTCACGTCCTCCCTGTAAACCCTGCTCCTGGTTTTGGGGATGGGCGCGGATAAAGGGAGCTGGTCTTCCTTGCCTGCCCTGGTAAGGAAGACGAGATATCCTGGGCTTTGGCAGGGACAACTTGGTTGCAGGAGGTGCCTCTGCTGAGAAGAAAACTGTAACTAAGCATGTAGATACTCTCATAGCCGGTTCTCCGGACGCGGGTTCGATTCCCGCCGCCTCCACCAAAGTAAAGAAAAGTGAACAAAAACATAAAAGAGAAGGTAGAAAGAATTAGAGACAGGGTCGCTCTATCAGCAAGGAGGGTCAAGAGAGACCCTGATTCTATTATTATAGTTGCGGCTGTAAAGAATGCAGAACCTGACGAATGAGAACAGAGTACAGGACACTAAACGGAAGATTATCGCAGTGAAAAAAAGAGGCAGAATGGCATATGATAGGACATCTACAAACGAATAAGGTAAACAAAGCACTCAAACTCTTTTCAATGGTCCAGTCTGTAAATAATTTGCATCTTGTGGAGGCTATACAAAAAAGAGCCTTTAGACCATTAGATGTGTTAGTTGAAGTAAATACATCCAGTGAGGAGAGTAAATTTGGTGTAAAACCCCAAGACGCCTTAGATTTCCTCCAAAGAATCGCTCGTTTTGACAAAATTAATCTAAGGGGACTTATGACAATTGGTCCACTTGTAGGAGACCCC
>JAYENM010000146.1:0-2799 GCA_034722095.1 Caldifarciminota bacterium
AATTGTAAGGACTTCGGGCAATAGAAATATTGCACCAGAGGAGGAATATCTTACCTGTGAACTATTCGAATGGGCAGACGAAGAAGGCTGTCCATATTACTACTTTTTAAAAACTGATGATACTCCGCACTATGCAAAGGTACATAGAACAGGGGACATCACAAAGGGAATAACCGTATCTTTTGAATGGTGGCTGCAGACAGAGGCGGGAAATAGATACCTCGGGATGTAACTCAAGGAATAGTATGAGCATATTATTCATGGATATAGAGACAATTCCTGGTGGAGAGAGTGCAAAGGAGTATCTGGAAAAACAAATGCCCCCGCCAACAGGTGCCCTGACTTTTAATGATATTAAAAAATGGGAAGAGGTGGAAAAACCTGAAAAACTTCAAAAGGCATTTGAAAAGACATCTCTCTCTGGCGATTTTGGACAGATTATATGTATTGCCTGTATTAAAGAGAAGTCAGATGGTCTTGAGAAGAGGATATTCAAAGGAGATGAAAAAACACTGTTGAAAGAATTCTGGGAATTCTGTCGGAATGTTACCCTTTTCGTGGGGCATAATATTCTTGATTTTGATTTAAAATTTATAATAAAAAGATGTATAATACATGGAGTAAAGCCATGTGTCCAGATAAACTTTGCAAGATACAGACGTGATATGGTATTTGATACAATGTGGGAATGGGAAAGATGGAGCGGAAGGATTTCATTAGATAAGCTTGCGTATATTCTCTCTTTACCCACATCAAAAACTACTATGGATGGCAGTCAGGTTTACGAATATTATAAACAGGGGAAAATTGATGAGATATGTGAATACTGTATGAGAGACACTGAATTGGTAAGAAAAATATACAAAAAGATGAATTTTCTGGAATAAGAACTCATGCTTTCGGGTGTTTAGTTTGTTAGTTTGTTGGTTAGGGTAGGGAGGATAAAGGCCCAATGACTAATGCCCAACGACCCATTAACCCAATTACCCATTAACCCAATAACCTATCCTATGCTTTTGTATGTTATTCTTGACGAGAAGTGGCTTAAGGGAAGAAAAATAGAGGAAGTAGCGAGAAGACTCGCATCATCAGGCGTATCTATGATACAGTTAAGGGAGCCCAAAAAGGCAAGAGAAATCATAGAAGACGCAAGAAAGATAAAATCTGTAATACAAAACTATGATATACCACTTCTTGTCAATAATCGCCCCGACATTGCACTCGAGGCAGATGCAGGTGGCGTCCACATCGGTCAGGATGATGTCTCTATATATACTGCTAGAAAGATACTCGGCAAGAGTAAATTGATAGGTGTATCTGTCCATTCACTTGAAGAAGCACTTCTGGCGGAAAAAGAGGGTGCAAACTATCTTTCCTTTGGCTCCATATTTCCCTCAAAAACAAAGGAATCTGTTGTTCGTCCTATCCCCATCCTCAGAAAGATAAAGAAAACAGTCGGTATTCCCGTTTTTGCAATAGGTGGTATAACCCTTGAAAACATAGATCTGGTTATAAAAGAAGACATTGATGGCATTTGTGTATCAAGAGATATTTTGGACAGAGAGGATATTGAAAAAAGGGTAAGGGAATATCTAAAAATGCTAACGCGTATTCTGAGAGATTAGTTATGAAAGATGAAGACCTTGTAAGGCGGGCAAAGGCGGGAGATAAGCATTCATTCGAAGTTCTTGTAAAAAGACACGAGAGAAAGGTATACAACTCGGCATACAGGATTTTACACAACAGTGATGATGCGATGGATATAATGATGGAAACTTTTTACGTTGCTTATACTCGTTTGCCTTCCTTGAAAAATGAGGCGAAATTCGGTTCATGGCTTATCGGAATTGCGAGAAATCTTGCACTTATGAGATTAAGAAGCAAAAAGAAGGAAATTTCAATTGAAGAACCTGGGGTTAGGAAGAGACTTTCCGTCCCATTTGACGACGAAGTAACAAGAGAGGAATTGAGAAAAATTATTAAAAGAGAGATAGAAAACCTACCCCACAAATACAGAGAGGCATTTGTTATGAGGGAGATAATGGGATTTCCTTATGGAAGGATAACAAAGAAGCTTGGTATCTCTCAAAGTAATGCAAAGGTAAGAGTATCTAGGGCAAAGGCACTCTTAAGAACAAGACTAATGAAAATCCTTTAAAGTTATTCTAAACCACTCTATACATCCAGGTTTTCAACAAACCTCGCATTCTCCTCTATAAATTTTCTTCTTGGTTCAACATTACCTCCCATAAGAATATTAAACGTCCTGTCCGCTTCAACAAGATCCTCTACTGTTACACTCTTTAAGATTCGGTTCTCAGGATTCATAGTTGTTTCCCATAATTGCTCAGAGTTCATTTCACCCAGTCCCTTGTATCTCTGAATATCAATTCTATCCACGTGTTCTTCTACTATTTTGGCAAGCTCTTCCTCAGAATAGGCATAAGTCACAGTATTCTTTATCTTTATACGGTACAATGGCGGTTGTGCAATATAAAGATAACCCTCTTCTACAAGTCTTTTTGCATAACGGTAGAAGAATGTAAGCAAAAGCGTGCATATATGGGCACCATCTATATCGGCATCTGCCATGATAATGATTTTACCATATCTCAATCTCTCAAACACCTCTCCCCCAGTATTGGGGGATTCATCCTCAAACCCTATTCCTATTGCAGATATCATTGTCTTTATCTCATCATTTGACAAGATCTTATCTATTCTTGACTTTTCAACATTCAATATCTTGCCTTTAAGTGGTAATATTGCCTGAAAATTTCTGTCTCTACCCTGTTTTGC
>JAYENM010000147.1:0-2781 GCA_034722095.1 Caldifarciminota bacterium
GATTGTGATGGAGTTAAGGCGCCTGCCTGTCATACGACCTGTATAGGTCATACGACCCGTATGGGTCATACGACCCGTATAGGCGGTAGGCAGGTAAGCCTTTGGAATTAAGGCGTCAGCCTTTTATGGAGTACTATTGCATAGTGCTACCATTTATATAAAACCCTTTCCATACGGCCCTACGGCTCGTTCACAGAATCCGTCTCAAGATCCGTATGGATATGGATATGAGATGCTGTGCAACGGGTGAATTCCAACCCCGCACCTAATAGGTGCGGGGAACTCCACGGGTTAACTCCACGGGATAAATAAACAGTAGGCAGTAGGGAGTAAGGCGTAGAGGGAAGAGAGAAGAGGGAAGAGAGATGAGAGATGAGAGAGAAGGAATAGATGATTTCTCGCCCTTCGCTTTTCTCTCTTCACGAAGTGCTCTCTGTGGTTAGTTTTTTGACAGTACTAAATGGAATTATGGGAGGCTTTATGGCAACTACTGCAGACTTCAAAAAGGGTATAACAATAAAACTTGAAGGGGAACTGATGGCGCTTGTTGACTTTCAGCATGTAAAGCCAGGGAAAGGTGGTGCATTTGTTCGCACAAAGTTCAAGAGGCTGAAGGATGGTGCGGTTGTAGAGAAAACATTCAGAGCGGGAGAAAGAATTGAAATAGTATGGATGAAAGAGAAAAAGATGCAATATCTTTATAAAGAGGGGGATTTATTTTTCTTTATGGATACAGAGACCTATGAGCAGATATCACTTCCATCATCTCTGCTATCTCACTGTATCCCGTACCTGAAGGAGAACGAAGAAGTTTCTGTTATATTCGCAGAAGGACAACCTGTGAGTGTAGATATTCCTACATATTGTGAACTGAAGGTAGTGGAGACAGACCCGGGAGTGAAAGGGGATACAGCTCAAGGCGGCTCAAAACCCGCGGTGTTGGAAACCGGATTGAAAGTCACAGTTCCGCTTTTTATCAATGTAGGAGACACTATAAAGATTGACACGAGAACAGGGAAATATATGGAGAGGGTATAATTCCCTTCCCTTTTAATATGCCCCTCGACCTGACAGAACAGCGGGAATGGTGAGGAGAACGAGTTTTATATCCAGAAGAGGTGTCCAGTTGTCTATATATTCAAGGTCCAGTTCCATCCATCTATCAAAATCAATTTCATTCCTGCCCGATACCTGCCATATACATGTAAGCCCGGGTTTCATTGATAACCTTCTCCTTTCCTGTAGAGTGTAGTTTTCTACCTCCTTTGAGATGGGCGGTCTTGGTCCCACTATACTCATATTTCCCTTTACACAATTTATAAGTTGGGGTAATTCATCAAGACTCATTCTTCTAAGTATCCTACCTATTTTTGTTATTCTTGGGTCGTCTCTCATCTTGAAGACGACTCTATTCATTTCGTTTAAATAGAAAAAGTCGTCCATCTTTCCTTCTGCCTCTTTCACCATGGTCCTGAACTTATAAAGGTTGAATATTTTACCATTCAATCCACACCGTCGTTGTTTGAATATAACAGGACCTTCTGACTCTATCTTTATTAGCAGGACAGTTATAAAAAACACGGGAAATAGCAGAAACAGCAATAACAGGGCAATTATTCTGTCACATATATATTTCATAATAAGGAAAGGAGACAGCTCCGGTGCAGTAGAAAAGCTCAGGAGTGATAGCCCATTATATGCTTCTATATCAAATCTCGTTCTGGCGAATGCATAGTTTTCTTTTATTGCGAAGGATACTGGTATCCCCATCTTTCTACAAGAAAGTATGATGTCTTCGTACTGAGAGAATTTCACAGGTGAAGCAGCGATTACAACCCAATCTATCCAGTCGGCAACAAGGCGTTCAAATTGTCTGCTGTCTTCAAGAAATTCTCTTATATTAAATCTAAATGGAGAGGAAGAGAGGAACTCTTTAACAAAACTCGTATCTTCTTTATTTCCTATAATAAGCACCTCCTTACTTTCCCGTGAGGCAAGCAGAGGGAAAAGCCATTTACGCAGGCATATAAGGAAGACTACATCAATCACTGAAAAGAGTATTACAAAAAGCCGTGACTGTGTAACTGCCTTCAGTATAAATATTGTAGCGAGAAGGATAAGAGTCCCAAAAAAGACCGCTCTTACAGCAGGTATATATGTATCACGAGGTTTCTTCTCAGGAGTAATATAGGCGTTCTCATAGGAAAGCAGTATTACCCATACAGGGATGATAATGAACAGTAACCAGGCAAGTGAATTGAATTCAAGGGGTGCATTTTCAGGCAGAGGAATGACAAATGCCCTTAAGAGATAAGCAAGATAAAAGGCGGCAACCGTAAATATTATATCAAAAAGGAGTCCGATTTTTGAAAATATGCGTAGTCTTTCTTTTATCATATTGTGCCACTCCTTTTTTCACCACAAAGGGCACAAAGAACACCAAGATTTTAAATTTTCAAAGAAATTAATTATGTTGGTTTCTTAAATAATGTTTCGCTCTTTGTGAACTTTGTGGTTAGAATCTACATTGTCTTTTTCACCACAAAGAACACAAAGAGTACTCTTTACTTACCTGCATTGTGGGAGAATGTCTTAAAAGGGTCTGTGACTATGTGAAATATAAACAGATACAAAACCCTTAAAACAAGACCAAGGAGTAATAAAAATTTCAAAACTATATTTGGATTGTAATGCTTTTCGAAAAACTTAAACATTCCATAGTTATGTGAAAGCACAGAACGATACCAGAATTTATTGGTAGCAACTCCGAATTTGTGAGTA
>JAYENM010000148.1:0-14207 GCA_034722095.1 Caldifarciminota bacterium
CTCCTCTACTATATCATGCTATAAAAGAGAAAAATATATCCTGGGTTGAGGAGATGCTGGATCGGTATCAGGTTGATATGAAAACAATTGAGCAATTTCCAAGTTTTCAGATTACGGATAAGAAGGAATTTAATTTGATCAAACAATGGCAAGATCGTTATAGCGGAATAAGTTTTTTCCATTGGAAGACATTTTGTGATTTAAACTAAGGAGAAGAAGTGCTAACAGGTATAGCTATTTTGGTTGTACTTCTGATAATGATTGCACTCATGTATGTGAAGAAGATATCCGCTCTTCTTGCGCTGCCTATTATGGCTATTTTGTTTGCTGTAATTGCACGGGAACCTTTAGACTATATTTTAACAGAAGTACTTGGAAAAGGACCTATTCGACTCAGTTCTGCATATATAGCGGCTATATTCGGCGGTATATTGGCTTCTTATGTTAGTGATATGAAAATTACTGACGGAATTATCAGGAGTGTTGCAGAACTTGCGGGTGATCGTCCATTTATTGTAGCATTAAGTTTGATGGTTGTAACTGCGCTCTTATTTACCATCTTGGGTGGCCTGGGCGCTGTAATTATGACAGGGTCTATTATTTTTCCTATCCTGCTTTCCCTTGGTACTCCTCCAATATTAGCAGCAGGTATAATGCTAATTGGTATAAGTGCAGGAGGAACACTTAATATTGCTGGTTGGCAACTGTATATAGATTTTCTAGGTGTAACCCAACAGGATGTAAAAAGTTTTGCGCTTTACATTGCTCCTCTATATTTAATTACTGGCGTCGTTGTTTTGATTCTGGGAATGTCAAACCGCAAGTTGATGAAGGCATGGGCTATAGATATCCAGAAATTTCAAAAAAAACCTAAGGAGAAACTTCACCCGCTTGCTTATTTGTCCCCTATTATCCCCCTTCTGGCAGTACTGATTTTTAATGTTCCTGTTATACCGGCGTTTATTGTGGGTATTATATATACTCTGGTTTCGACCTGGAGAAAGGGAAGTATTAACTTGATGACGGGCTCCTTTTTTAAAGGGACGGAATCCGTACTACCCGCGGTTTTTCTTATGATCGGAATTGGTATGCTTTTAAATTCTGTTACACATCCCAACGTAAGTAAGGCGCTGATTCCATTTATGGAAATGATAATTCCGGGGAACCGTTTGATGTTTATTTTAATATTTACAATTCTTGCGCCACTGGCACTATACCGAGGGCCGTTGAATATATGGGGAATGGGCAGTGGTCTTGCCGGGATTCTCCTTGCTACAAACACACTTTCTCCTAAAGCAATAATGGCGATTCTGATGTCTGTGGGGTGTATTCAAGGAGTCTGTGATCCGACAAACACACACAACGTATGGATAGCGAACTATTTAAGTGTAGATGTCCTTACTATTACCAAGAAACTTCTCCCGTTTATCTGGGTATTGGTGTTTTTCGCTCTCACAATTGCTGCTTTTAAATATTTCTAAAAACAAGGAAATACCTCTATGACAAATACCAGGTTTATTATTACCATTATCTTATTAATTACAATATCCTCCTGTACACTAAAAAAGGGAAAAGATAAGTATATTATCCTCTGGATTGATGCCACAGCAAATCTGGAAAACCTTAACTCACGAGACAAAGTGAGAGATATTCTAATGAAAACCAAAAAAGCCGGTATAGATGCGGTGGCTGTCGGAGTGAAGCCCTTAAGCGGTCACGTGCTTTATCCCAGTAAATTTGCACCCAGGCTCACTAAATGGAAAGGTAAACCTGTTGATATTGATTTTGACCTCTTTACAATAGTACGCGAAGAAGGGCTGAATTTAGGAATTGATGTACATCTTCTTATAATGGCTTTTTCCGAAGGTCACAAACTTTTTAAGGCAGGTCCAATTTACGATCAGCATCCTGAATGGCAAACGCTCTGCTATGATATTGAATCTGATGAATATGAACCCCGTTTGATTCCGATAACCGATCTTAGACATGGATTACTCACCCCGTCTATTTGGGCAGGATTCACAAATCCTGTTAACCCGGAAGTCCAGAAATATGAGTTGTCTGTTTTAAGAGAAGTGCTGGAATATTATCATCCTGACAAGATAATCTTTGACAGAATACGCTTTAACGGTTTAAACTCCGACTTCACCGATTTAACAAAAAAAGCGTTTGAAGAATTTATCGGAACAACTCTTAATAGATGGCCGGAAGACGTTTTTGAGTTGAAACGTTCCGGTGACAAAGCAGAGGTAATTAAGGGACATTATTATGAAGATTGGTTATTTTTCCGCGCAAAAGTGATTCATGATTTTTTCCAGGAAGCAGTGAGAATTATCAGAGAATTTGATTCGGAAATTGTTATCGGTAACTATGTTGGTTCATGGTATCCAACATATTATACTTATGGTGTAAACTGGGGTAGCTTGAAGTATATTCCTCCTTTTCAATGGGCAAGAACGGATTACAACAAGACAGCTTATGCGGAAATGTTGGATTGGATTACCGTTGGCTGTTACTTTCCTAATTTGACAAAATCAGAAGCAAAACAGGCAGGAATACCTTTTTGGGAAAGTATTGAAGGCGGAATGGAGGTTGCCAATGAGGCGATTGATGGCACTATTCCAATATACGGCGCTATTTATGCAGGGAATTTTGCCGGTCAACCCGAGCGTTTTAAAACTGCAATGCGGATAATTTTAGAAAAAGGACAGGGAATGAAGATTTTCGACCTTAGCCATATAATCACTTACAACTGGTGGGATGAGATAGATGAAGTACTGTCAAAATACAAAACAAGAGGTGAATATTGAAATCAATTCCGTTTGATAAAAATGATCTCCCTGTAAGCTATGAGGTGGATATAGTTATTGTTGGGGGAGGCACTGCCGGTGCTGTCGCCGGTATTGCAGCTGCACGCTCCGGGAAGAGGACACTCATTGTAGAAAATCAGGGTTTTCTTGGGGGCTCCCAAACAGGCGGGCTTGTAACTCCAGAGATGCCTGTAACCATTAAAGGCAAATCGCTAATTACAGGTTTAAACTCAAAAATTAATAAAGAACTTGCAAAAACTGGCGATGCGGCAACATTTTCTGATGGAAATGATGGGTGGTTCAATCCGGAAGCATTAAAGTGTGTTCTGGAACAGATGTATTCAGGACATGGTGGCAAGGTTCTTTTCTATACTCGTTTTATTCAGCCTTTACTCAAGGAGGACAAGATTGAGAGTATTATCATTTTCAATCACAATGGGTTTAGTAAGGTCAATGCCCGTATGGTAATTGATACCTCTGGCGACGCTGAAGTTGCTTTTTCCTCCGGTGTAGAATGCGATGAAGGAGACAATAATGGATTTCACCAGCCAATGTCCCTACGGTTTATTATGGGAAATGTAAATGTGGAAAGATTTTTGAGTTTTGCACAGGAGAATACTAACCTTCAAATAACTGAGTTAGATAATGGCTTTCAACTTTTTACTACCGCACATATTTGGAGTAAAGGCTGGCGACTTGAGCCACTCTTTAGAAAAGCTGTAGATGAAGGTATTCTGGAGCACTCGGATGGTAACTACTTTCAGATTTTCTCTATTCCCGGCCGCCCAGGAGAAATTGCTTTCAATTGTCCTCGTATTCCAATTAAATTAGACGGGACAAATGCCGAAGACCTCACATGTGTTCAAATAGAAGGGAAAAAAGCCATATATCGCATCAGCCGTTTTTGTCGAAAATATTTACCGGGCCTAGAAAATGCTTATATATCACAAATTGCTCCTTTTGTTGGTGTTAGGGAAACTCGAAGAATAAGGGGTGAATACTGTTTGACTGCAGACGATGTTCTCAATGCGGCAAAGTTTCCTGATGCAGTTGCTCGGAATAACTATCCAATTGATATACATAATTTAAGTATCTCCGATTCCAAATTATTGAAATTAAAGTCGGGTGAGTATTACGAAATTCCATATAGATGTTTAGTACCTCTAAAAACAGATAACTTGCTTGTAGCAGGAAGATGTATATCAACTACTTTTGAAGCTCAGGGTTCTATTCGAATACAGCCTGTTTGTCGTGCGTTGGGGGAAGCAGCCGGGAGCGCAGCCGCTATTTGCATCGATAAAAAGGTTATTCCGAGGAGGTTAGATGGGACTGAGTTGAGGAAAGTTCTAATTGATTTAGGGGGAAATCTTTAGGGCAGTTTAAGGATTTAGAAAGTAATGAAAGATAAACGAAAAATCAAGATAGGAATTGATGTTGGGGGAACTTTTACACATGCGGTTGCGATTGATGTAAAATCATTTAAAATCATAGGCGTTGAAAAGGTTCTTACTACTCACAATGCTAAAGATGGAGTTGCAGCTGGAATTGTACAGTCCCTGATGAATTTGCTCCGAAGTGCAGTAATTCAACCTGACGAAGTAGTGCTTGTTGCTCACAGTACCACCCAGGCAACCAATGCCCTTTTAGAGGGCGATGTTGCGGTTGTTGGTATTGTCGGTATAGGCTCGGGGTTTATTAAAAGACGGGTAAAAAGCGAGACGTTTTTGAAAAAAATCAAACTTGCACCGGGAAAATATCTACAAATCTACCACAGATTTATCGATGCTTCCAAAGGAATAAACGTTAAAATGGTTCGAAATGCAATTGAGGATTTAGTCAATAGAGGAGCAGAAGTTATTGTTGCCTCAGATGCTTTTAGCATTGATGATCCTGCCTATGAAAAGTTGGTTCTTGCCGTAGCGGATGAAATGGGAGTTCTTGCTACGGCAGCTTGCCAAATATCCCGGTTATATGGATTGCGTGTCCGCACAAGAACAGCTGTTATAAATGCCTGCATGCTTCCAATAATGTTAAAAACTGCTGAAATGACTGAAAGAAGTGTGAGAAAAGCTGGAATAAAGGCTCCATTAATGGTCATGCGAAGTGATGGTGGCATTATGAGTATCAATGAAGTTCGAAAACGGCCAATACTTACGATGCTAAGTGGACCAGCAGCAGGAGTGGCAGCGGCATTAATGTATACTCGAGTTTCGGATGGTATATTTATAGAGGTAGGAGGTACCAGCACCGATATAACTGCTATTCAAAACGGCCGGGCAAAGATACGCTCTGCAGAGGTTGGTGGACATCGACTATATATTAGTACTCTGGATGTCAGAACGGTCGGTATAGCCGGCGGATCGATGCCACGCATTAGTGATGGGAAGGTTATAGACATTGGCCCAAGGAGTGCCCACATCGCTAATATGGAATATACCTCTTTTTCTCAACTGAATTCAGAGTTTGAAGTTGATTATATTCAACCCAGGTCAGGAGACCCTTCTGATTATTTATATTTTCTTGCAGACGATGGCAAAAAAATAACTCTTACAACTACATGCGCAGCAAACTTATTAGGTTATATTCCTGATGATGATTATGCAAAGGGAAATAAAGAGAGCGTAAAAAAAGCTTTTCAAATTGCTTCTGAGCATACAAAAATTCGCCCTGAAAAACTCGCACGGGATATGCTTACTATCGGGGAGCGAAAAATAGAAAAAACAGTACGAAAACTTATTGAAGAGTATGAGCTAAACTCGGACATTCTAACTCTCGTTGGTGGTGGCGGGGGAGCCTCGGCAATTATTCCAATAACTGCGGAATTAATGGGCTGTAATTACAAAATTGCAGAGAATAATGCGGTTCTGTCTGCAATTGGTGTTGCACTGGCTATGGTTAAGGACACTATTGAACGGACAGTGGTTAAGCCAGGAGAAGAAGACATACTATCTATTAGACGTGAAGTAGAAAAATCGGTGATTTCTATGGGTGCATCTCCCGAGACAATTGATACGTTCGTGGAGGTAGATAGCAGAAAAAATATTCTAAGAGCCACCGCTGTTGGTTCAACTGAGATAAGGGAATCCAGCTTGGAGAAAAAAAATCTATCAATAGATGAACTAACACAAATTGCTGCCTACTCGATGAAATGCCCTGCTAAAAGTGTAAATTCTTTGGTTGAGACCTTTCACGGGTTACATCTTTTTTATACAGATTATATACATAAGAGATTAGGGCCCATTTTTAAAGAACACCGCACTAAGGTCAGAATAATTACAGGTGATGGAGTAGTACGGTGGGCTCATAACAATTGCGTTTACGATTGCGGAAAAATACATGATGTGGAGAGGCGTCTTTCCGCTTTTATAAATAGACATAAAACCTATGGAGATGCCGGAACGGAAATACCAAAACTCTTTATTGTTGCAGGAGGACAAATTTACGATTATTCAGGACTGATCGAAGAATCACAAATCTACTCAATGATAAAACTTGATCTTGAAAAGTATTTACCAGCAGAACCAGCATGGATTTTAGGAGTTTTACCATAGACAAAATGTGGACATGAAAAAAGGGAGAGTTATATGAAGCGTTATATTTTTTTGACAGTCATATTTCTTTTTATGTGTATGAATTGTAGTTCTACAAACAAAAAAGTCAGGCTACTGTGGATTGACGCCTCGGCAAACTTTTCTAAATTGAACTCTAAGAAATCCATAATCAGTATACTTGACAAAATCGTTGAGGCAGGTGTAGATGGTATAATAATTGATGTTAAACCAATATCTGGTGAAGTGCTCTATCCGAGTAAGATAGCCCCACAGCTATTCACATGGAAGGGATACACAAGAGACAAAGATTTTGACTATCTTGGCATTATCCTTCAGGAAGCTCACAACAGGGATTTGAAAACATATATAGCAATTAACGTTTTTAGCGAGGGATGGAAAGAACATAGACGCGGTCCCGTTTATTGGGATCACCCTGAGTGGACAACAATAATTTACACTCCTGAAGGAATAATGCCGATTACTGAGCACCCTTCTGGATATGCTGCTTTTGTCAATCCTGCTATTCCGGATGTAAGAGATTATGAGATTTCCATTATGGAAGAATTAGCAAGCAATTACACTTTTGATGGTATTGTTTTAGATAGGGGACGTTATAACGGCATAAATTCCGACTTCTCTGACCTTTCAAGAGAACTGTTCCAGCGTTTCTTGGGATTCCCTGTTCCTCGTTGGCCTGAAGATATATTTACCTGGGAAAAAGGTGAAAATGGGCAGTGGAAAACAGTCCCAGGAAAGTTCTATAAAGAATGGCTGCTCTGGAGAGCGAGAATTATACATGACTTTTTTGTTGAAGCAAAAGATAGAGTCAAAGCAATTAATGATGAACTGATTTTTGCAGACTATGTAGGGGCATGGTATCCAGACTATTATGCTGTTGGAGCTAATTGGGCTGCAAATACTTTTGATCCTTCCCAGCATTATAAGTGGGCTCATCCTCGCTATGCCGAGACAGGATATGCTCATATTCTGGATTTCCTGTGTACAGGATGTTATTTCTACGAGGTAGAAATCAAAGAGGTCAGGAAGAAAAAGCAAGTCAAGCTTATGGAACGTGGTGAGGCTGGAATGACTCTATCGTTAGATGATTGGAATTCTGTCGAGGGTGCCGCACGTATATCTATGAAAGTTACCAGAGGAGTTACGCCAGTTTATGGAAGTCTTTATGTACAGCAGTATTATGATAGAAATGATCCAAGACAATTTGTAAATGCTATTCGTACATGCCTGCAAGAAACAAACGGTATTATGATTTTTGACCTTTGTCATATAGAATCTTTTGATTGGTGGAAATATCTTAAAGATGGATTAGAAACATACTGAGGATATCCTAATGGATAAAATGGATAATAAGAAGTTTAAGTCCTGGAAATGGAATGATATTGACAATGAGTTCGGACACTTCTCAGAAAATGGTAGAGAGTATATCATTGAGAATCCAATCACTCCAGCGCCGTGGATAAATTATTTAACAAATGGATGCTATACAGCGCTTGTCTCACACACCGGGGGAGGATTCAGCTATCTGGATTCACCGAAATACAATAGACTCACGCGATTCCGATATAATACGGTCCCATGGGATAGACCGGGAAGATATATTTATTTAAAGAATAAAAAAACCGGTGAATACTGGTCGTTAACTTATCAACCGATCCCCTCCATAAAATATAATTTTTTCCAGTGCAAACACGGACAGGGATATACTGATGTAGTCCTTGAATATGCTGGAGTAAGATCAGAGGTGGTTTACTTTGTTCCCGCTGAGGGGTTTGGCGAAATCTGGATTGTTCGCTTGGAAAATCGAACATCTGAAGATATTTCATTGGACGTTTTTTCATATCAGGAATTGGTGCTCGGTAATGCTCTAAACGATCTAATAAATGACGCTAACTATAAGCATTTCCCGGAGGTTGATTTTATCAAGGATATAAATGCATTAAGAGCAACAAGCAGATACTGGGTCACTAATCGAGGTGTATCCGTAAAACAATCTAATTCTGACTGGCCATATTTCCTCTATTTCAGACCCTCAGTAAGAATTGAAGGATATGTCACAGAGCGATCAGACTTCCTTGGTCCATTTCGGAGTGAAGAGAATCCTGCTGGAATCGAAACCGGACAGATGTCCTGCAATCCAATGACGGCAGGATACCCAATTTTTGCGACTAAGAGCAAATTAAATCTTTTGCCCGGGGAGAAGAAAAGTTTCAATTTTCAGATGTTTGTTGTTCAAAAAAAATCAGTAGAAAAGGGCGTTTCAGATTGGATTGAGCGTTATAGATCTGATGAAAGAGTTAAAGATGCACTTTGTAAAGTTAAAGATTACTGGTCAGATTATTTTAGTAAGTTTCAAGCATTTACTCCTCATAAAGAGGCTGACCTTATGATAAACATCTGGAATCCCTACCAAACTGCCATTACATACACGGCAGCTCGAGATGCAGGTTATTATCATGGAGGACTTCTATTTGGTAGAGGGGTTCGAGATGTCTGTCAGGATATTATGGGCAAACTCATCGTTGAACCCGTGAAGGTAAAGAAAAGAGTTGTCGAAGTTCTAAATAAGCAATTCCCAGACGGTAGCACACTGCATAACTATTTCCCCATTTCTAATAATGGTGAGAAAACCGGGCACTCCGATACTCCACTATGGTTGCCATTTGCCGTAATCCAGTATTTGAAAGAAACTGCGGATTTTGATTTATTGAACTTCGAAGTAGAATATTTCAGATGTGACCAAAAGGATACAGTACTTAACCACATAAAAAAGGCAATTGATTTTGTTCTTTTAAATCTTGATGAAAGAGGATTACCCTGGATTGGATTCGGAGATTGGAATGATACACTCGATCAATTAGGGAAAAAAGGAGTAAGTATCTGGGTTGCACAATTTCTTGCTTATATACTCATTGAAATGGCTGATTTAATGTTGGCGATAGGAAACATAAAAGAAAGAACGAACTATCTGAGACTGTATTCTGATATAAAAGAAAATATTCAAAAATATGCGTGGGACGGAAAATGGTTCATAAGGGCAATTAATGATTGTGGAGTTCCAATAGGCTCATCAAAAAACAAAGAACCACGTATTTTCTTAAATACTCAGTCCTGGGCTATTCTGAGTAAAGTCGCGGAGAAGCAGCAGATACCCCGCATCATTGAGGAAGTTAAAACCCATCTGTTTGATGAAAAAGGCATTGCTATTCTTTCCCCGCCTTACACCTGGATAGATGACCGTGTAGGGCTGGTTACTCGATGTGCTCCAGGGAAAAAAGAAAATGGAGCAATTTTTAATCACGCTGTTGCATGGTTTATTATAGCATGTTGCGAAGCCGGGAGTGGTGATCTGGCTTTTGAAGTGTATTCAAATACATTGCCTCCTGTCGTCTCCAGAGACATCCGGCAGTATCGCACTGAGCCCTATGTCTACTCAGAGTATGTAACGAGTCGAAATCACTCCAGCTACGGACAGGCAAGTCATTCATGGTTGACCGGTTCTGCCGTATGGATGCAGAGAGCGGCAATGGAATATATCCTAGGAATACATGCTGATTATAGAGGACTATTAGTTAAGCCATGTATACCTTCAAATTGGACGGAGTATAAAGCAGTTCGATACTTTCGCGGATGTGAATATCAGATACATGTCTTAAACCCACACAAACTATGCAAAGGAAAGCCTGTAATTGAGGTCAATGGAGAACGATGGTATGATGTACATCTTCCCGTTTCAAAAGAACCAAAGAAATATAATGTTAAAGTAATCCTTGAGAGGGAGGAGGACATTGATTAAACGGTTTGCAATACTTTTTGGCACTTAACTACATAATTCCCCCAAAAAATTTTTTCTTGACAAACTGAAATTTTTATGTTACAATAATATAGACAGATGTAGGGGCATATTATAATATAATATGCCCCTACTGGGTAGATTTTTGACAATAAATTAGGTCTGTATAGGGATTATCGTCTCAGTTGGACGAAAGTCTTAAGATGAGCAGTTATCGGAAAGCCGTGTGAGGGAGAACCTCACGCACGGTTTGATGAAGGGACGCTGGAGATAGGGTATGGTTAAGATATTGTGGCACTCCCAGAGGAAACGGGGAGAAACAGGGAATACAAACTTTAACCTGTAGCCACTACGCCAGGGTTCTACTCTACACCTGAATTAAAAAGGAGGTATTATGAACAAATGGAAAATGTTGGGTGCCTTGACCCAGATAGTGACTTTAACAGTGCTATCACTAAACCTTCTTGCAATCCCTCTACATGCTCAGGAGCCCTGGGTTTATCAACCCGGAAAAGATATCAAATTTCCATTAGCTGACTCACTAATTTCGCCTTATCTATGTGCCACCGATCGCCTTAATAACCTCTGGGTTATTTCAAGTTCTGCTGTCTCTGCAACTGCTAAAAATGCTCTATTTAAAGCTGCTCCAAACGATACGGAATTTACACTGGTTGTGGATTTCTCATCTGACTTGAATATTGAATCTACCCGTGGAATTACTACCATCGGCGACACAATTTATATCGTATCGAGAATTCCTGGTACTCCATGGCCATCAACTTCAATCCTGTATGAATATCTTGATGGTAATCCTGATAATAGAAATGATTTTTCTGGACCAGGCTATGGAACCTGGGTACTCGGACTTTCTGCTACAAAGGACAAATTTATCTACAGCGGATTATCTTATATGACTTCAATTAGAGTCTATGACTTCACTGATACTACAGAAACCAGAGGATTATGGGTATCATTTCCGGTTGAGCAACATCCGATTGAGCCAGGTGGTCATGATGGATCGGGATTGAGCCCAATTCGTGATGTCGCTGTAATACCCGGTGCTGATTACAATGATGCAACAACTCCATTTTTTACGTCAAGAAGTAGTGATTCTACAGGCGCCCATGGAGGTATAGCAGTTTGGACAGGAGGAACGCAAACAGAACCGGTAGGATATAGTGGTCAGCGGGTAACCGATGTTCTTTCGGACCTATCCTGGTTATATTGGGCGCCTTATGGTATTACCACTGACCGTTCAGGGAATCTATATGCTTGTGGTACTGACACGACCCGTCGCTGGGTTAAGGCTTTTCAGATTATGGGTTCTTTTGCTATGGAACTTGAGGAATTACCGGGAAAAAATAGTGCTTCCGCCCCCGATCCTGATGGTGCACCTTTACTGGCTCCATCGGATATAGCTCTCAGTCCAGATGAGCAGATAGCCTATGTGATAGATATAGATGCAAAAAAAGCTTTTGTTTTTACACGAGGCGCCGAAGGCATAGAATCTCAAGGTTTGGATTCCCCGAAAAGTTATAAATTAGCGCCAAATTTTCCTAATCCTTTCAATGCCCGGACAATTATTACCTATGAAATACCAAAGAGAGAGTGGGTTGAATTGAAGGTGTTCGACGTTTCAGGTAAGCAAGTTGCCGTTCTGGTGAACAGTTATCAGAATGCCGACGTCTATCGGGTAAATTTTGATGCCAAAGATCTCCCTTCGGGTATTTATTTATACAAACTGGTGTGTGGCGAATATGTGGAAACGAGAAAAATGTGTTTAATTAAATAGGAGAACCTAAAGTGAAAAAATTTCTACTATCGCCTTTTATAGAAATTCTGGTCTTATCTATAACAGCTCTAATTGCCAACGCTGAAGCCATTCCGGAATCTCGCGGTGTCTGGATGAGCCGCGAGGTTATTTATAGTGGTCCCGAACTCATGGAACAAACTTTTCACAAATTGGCACAGTCTAATTTTAATAGAGTGTTAATAGATGTACAGTACAAAGGGTCTACAATCTACCCCAGTGATGTCATTGAAAATGCCGGCGGACCCCGACAAAGGTCAGAATTCATTGGCAGAGACCCACTACAGGAAGCTATTGAGATTGGACACCGGTGGGGACTTGAAATAGTAGCCTGGTTTGAATATGGATTAACGGCTCACTGGACTCGTTCTGATACTACAGATTGTGGACCAATTCTTACTAAACATCCTGAGTGGAGAGCTATAAAAAAGAATGGTTCAGGATATGTGAGAAACGAAAATGGTGTTTTCTATTGGCTGGACCCTGCTCATCCCGAAGTAGCTCAATTCATGGAAGACATGTTTGGTGAGATCACCAAAAGATACCCCGAATTGGACGGCATCGAAACCGACCGTATACGCTATCCTTCTAACGAATTTTCGTATTCTGATATTTCACGCAGGCGCTATATTGCTGAAACCGGGGGTGAGGATCCAATCAATATCGATTGTAATCACCCGCAATGGCAGCAATGGATAACCTGGCGAGAGGAACAGATAACCGCTATTGCCCGCCGGATTTACCATTGTGCTAAAAGTGCTAATCCCGGCTTACTTATCACCGCAGCTGTTGCTCCTCCTTATATGTTACATGAAAAACTCCAAAGATGGGATATATGGGCTGACAGCGGCTATGTAGATGCTTTAGAACCCATGCTTTATCTGGATGATGCATCTTTTCCATATCAGTTAGCAGAAGCTGTGCAATTGGTACCGCCCGATTTTTATCTTTATCCCGGTATTGGTTATCGGGGTGATGCCTCATTACAATTTCAAATTAATCAGGTGAGAGAAAAAGGTATTAAAGGTGTTACATTATGGTATTATGGTGACCTATCAAATAACACTCTGACAATTCTAAAAAATGATTTGTTTAACGAAAAAGTCCGTTTACCTCATAATGATGTTATTATTGACAATAGCTCTTCTGTCCAATTTCAATATAGTGGAGATTGGGAACAACACAGCGGTGGATATCAGGGGAATTATTTAGTTGCAGAACCCGGTGATGGTTCCGCAATTGCAACCTGGTATCCCAAGCTGATGAAGACAGCAGAATATACAATCTATGCCCGATGGGTATCTGATTCCAGTAACGCCACTAACGCCTACTATAAAATAATTAATGATACTGAAACAAAATCCGTAATCGTCAATCAATGTCAAGACAGCGACCAGTGGGTCTTTCTTTTATGCGATACTATTTCCTACGATGCACCGATTAGTATTCAACTTTCAAATAGCGCCAACGGCAAAGTAGTGGCTGATGCAGTACGGTTAGTAATTTCAACCGAGTTTGAATTGTTAGACCTGAATGTTCCCGATAGTCTTCATCTGGAGCTAAAATTCAGCCGTAATCTTGATAGAGAATCCGCCGAGAATACTTCCTGTTACATAGTTAATAGTGACGTTGTTGTCGTCTCTGCTATTTTGAATGATAATGACCCTTCAATTGTTACTTTAACAACCACGCCACTAACCGCCAATTATCAGTACAGTTTAACTATAGAAGGGCTTCAAGATGAAAATAGAGGTACTTTGTCTTTTACTCAAATCGAATTTAATTACGCACCACAAGAGACTTATTTATTAATCGATAATGGCGATCAAAATTTTCGGACTTATGGTAATTGGACAACATGCACCGATGGCTCAGGATATCTCGGGACTGACTATCTGGTTTCGACTTCCGGTAGCGGAGAAAATCGTGCTCAATGGTGGCATTTTATAGAAAGGGATGGCTATTATGAAGTAGCTGCTAGATGGCCTGCTGGTATAGGCTCTCCCGCTAACGATGTACCTTATTCTATTATGCATAATTTTGGTGTAGATACAGTACGCGTTAATCAACAGATGGATGGTGGATTGTGGAATGTGCTTGGGTGTTTCTACTATCGATCAGGTAAAGTAGCCAGCGTGATGGTCTCCAACGACATTTATCAGGGCGTTGTAACCGCAGATGCAGTTAGAATTCGCAGGGTGTTGGAAACTGCTGTTACAGAGCCT
>JAYENM010000149.1:0-14184 GCA_034722095.1 Caldifarciminota bacterium
AAAGCCGTGCAAAAAATTATGAATTTTTGCATTATCTAGCTGATAATGCAGTAGCAAGCTACTGCACTCCAATTGCCCCTTTGGAGTAAGATGCCCCACTGGGGCTAAGGAGCAAATGATTTTGTAAGTTTTTTTGCTTTTCACAACCAGTTTACACCCTCTAACGCAATCTAAAGATTGCGGCTACCATAACCTGTGATTATATGAGCGATTATATCCTCCTGTGGTCATATGACACTATCTCAATAGAAGTATCCTTCTACTCTGTCCTCCGTAATCTGTTGAAAGACGCAGGAAATAAAATCCACTTGTAAGATCTGTCCTTCCCCAGACCATAGAGTAGGTACCTGCATCTCGGTAACCAGTGTAAAGGGTAGTAATTTCCTGTCCCTGTATATTATAGACCTTCAGAGTCACATCTGTCTTTTTAGGTAGTGAATAATCTATACTTACATTCCCTATAGCCGGGATGGGAGAGGCAGTGAGAACGATGTCGTTTGAAGTATATATATTCTCTTCTGCCCCTACCTCCTCGGATACCACTATATCATCACAAAGTATAGAGTCTGTCCCAGCCATTTTGAAAACATAGACACCAAAAAATCCCTGTGCTGTGCCTGCGTATGTAAAGGGGCAGTCAGCAAGCTCATTATCGTCAAAATACGCCCATATCTGATTGCCAACAATAACCAGTTTGAGTTTGTGCCATCCACTTTCTGTTGGTACACCACCAGGAATTTCCCCGCCTTCCCACTGACGAATCACGTCGGGCGTAGCACTTTCATTGTATGAAAGCCTTATCCTCTGGGAATTGTCAAAATCGCATATAAGCGCATAATAACAATTTGTAGTGGTATCCCAGCGAGCGACTATACCCTGATACGGTCCGCCAAGGGCACTGACTGTTGTATATATATACGCCTCAACCGAGTAGTCCTTTATAGTGGCATTGCCAGCAAGTGCAGTCGCCACCACGGTCCCGGCATTTGAAAGATTGCCTACCCATCCGTCACCACTCGGATTACCTGTAACGGATACAACCGTCATAGTATCCGGTGGGTCTGCTACACCCCAACCATCGAACCAGTTCAGTGTAAGGTTGCCATCGGTGAAGTACTCCTCAAACAACTGAGCGGTGCTTAAGGAAAAACATAGCACCAGCGAAAGCAAAATACCAAGTACTTTATACATATACACCCCCTTTCTTTATACCACCAACCTTTCAAAAAACTCGTAATCCTTTAAATTCCTCGTTTATCGGTATCGATGCTCGCCTGACGCCTGCCTGCCGGTAAGCAGGCAAGCCTTTGGAATTAAGGCGTAAGCCTTTTATATAAAATCCTAACGGATTAACTCCTCCATACGGATGCTGTGCAACGGATCTCATACGAGTCTGTGACCAGCGGACTGTCTTTGCCCAGCTTCAAGCTTCCAGTTTCGAGTTTCGTTACCAGCTTCCTCAACGATAACCCAGTTTCGATACCCTTAGTTTTTATAGTCCAACTTTACCACTTCATTTCTAAATCAAATCTATGAACACCTCCAAGGCGCCCAAAGTCTGTGAGGGCATAACCTACCTCAAATTTTCCACCGCCCATACATATACTCCCACCAAGAGACAATCCCTCCTCATCACTTGAAAATCTATATCCACTTCTTAAAGAAAATCCCATAAACTCGTATTCCAGCCCGGAACTCACCCACTCTCTGTTATCATTTGAATGGTCTGCATCAACAAGGAGAGTTATCCTATGTATGTCGCTTTTGACAATCTGGGATTTCTCGCCAATTATATCAAGTGCTGTACCCACCCTGAAGTGCAGTGGAAGATTCCATGAGGATGTCTCAAGAACAGCGGATACATCCGGATTACCGCTGATATCAGGTGCAATATCACCCGTAGTCAGAAGGTCCCTTCCTTCGAGTCTCATTCCGCCTCCGAAATTGGACATACACATTCCCACGCGCATTCCCAATATATCAGTTTCAAGTTGACTGCCTATATCAAAGGCAAATGTAGACGATGTCTCGTTCCATGCCCTCTCCTGTATATATTTAAGTGTCAGGCCCGTACAGAAACGGTCAGTGAGACGTCTTGCATAGGAGAGACCTACCGAAGCACAGCCATAACTAAAAGTTATACCTGTACCATCAGGTTCTCTTGGTGTAGTAATCTCCATCTCACCTGAGTTCAAGAATATAGCTCCGAAGCCAACACTACCCTGTGCAAATGGCATAACAAATCCAACAAATTCGTGAGAGATACCGGCAAACAACATTGTGTGACTCCCCATAAGAGCAGTAGATTGCACATCAACTATACCCGCTGGATTCCAGTAGAGGGAGGAAACATCGTTAGCCAGGGCAACAAAACTGCCAGCCATCGCCGTAGCTCGAGCCCCAACCCCTATCTTCAAAAATTGGGCGGCAGACGAACCCGTCTTATCAAACCCATAAGAGGAAATGGAAATAAAGAACATTATGGCAAAGGCTAATCTCTTCATACAGTTATCCCGTATGCGTTATGAAACCACAAGAGTAGACAGTTGGCTAGTTAGTTAGAATCTAACAAACTATCCAACTAACAGACTATCTTCTTATCTGGGGGTTATTTTATCACCACGAATTTGCCTATATGTTTTTGCCCATTCGGCGTTTCCACAACATAAACATAAAGACCATAAGAAATCTCAACACCACTCTCGTTTCGCATATTCCAGAACTCGTATCCCTCCTGCTTGCTTTTATGACTTATGGTGGCAACATGATCGCCACTCACAGTATATATATTTATATCACACTCCTCTGGCAGGTTTGTAAACTGCATTTTTTTTTTATACCATACCTTCTCCCATTCAGCAGAAACTATATAGGGATTGGGGACAACCTTGATGCCATCAAGGCTTACATCTTCAATCTCAGTTTTCTTTGTATTAAACCTGTATTTTATTCTGCTTGAAAACGGCTTGAATGTGGTCAAAGTATACTCATCACCATCAGAAGGTGGAATGGCATCCTCCGGTCCGTTCTGAGTCCTGATATGCACAGCAGAGAAGTCCACTGTATCTGTGCCCTCAATGTAATAGTAATATAATCCCAATTCGTCGGGAAAATAATCACCATAGAGCACATTTGGATTCCATCCTGCCCCACCCGGTACAAGGTCCCACCCCGCGGGACCAAAATAGAGAGAATCATCTGGAGCAAATGGGTTCTCATAACGGTAATCTACCAAAATAATCTCGCTCATGGGTAGTGGGTTGAGTGTATCTGTGACCATCTCTGCATATACAGGAAGCAAAAGACTATCTCCATAGTATCCATAAAAACTGTATATATCGGCCCAGGTGCCGGGGCCATTCATATCTATCGTGATTCTAAAATCATCTGTTCCGTGAACATAACAAGGGTCAACCCTTGGACCAGTTTCTCTATCCTCTATAAACCAGTCAAAGGTAGATGTATCTCCAAAAACCTTCGTCCAACCGATGCTCTTGAATCCAGCTCTCACATCTACCAATGTTACTCTGAATCCATCCACAACAGGTATATTATCCATAGAACTGTCTGAAGGAGGACGATTACAAAACAGGGTACAGGGAGGAGAAGCAGATACATCCACGAGATTGAATGTAGTTATATATGTGGTATCGTACAGAACACTATCATTAAATGTAATCTCGTATGTATGGCCTGTAATCGCCATAGGATTAATCACATTAACGACGACAAGACCATCACACGCACCGGAAACAGGATGCAATGTGTCGCCTTCTACTACTATCCCGGGATTTAAACCAAGGGGAGGCACCCCAGGTATAACACAAACAACATTTGGAGAACCGGGTCTACCTTTGGGAGATTCATAAGATTGCTCTAAAGAATCAGGATTTTGATTGCCTCGATCGTATGCTGTAACACAGTAGCAGTATTCAATCCCATTTGTAACATCCATATCTATAAATGTGTGCCGCAAACCTGTATCCTCTCCGAGGGATTGAGGAAATGCAGGGTCTCTTCCTTTTATATCGTCTTTCAAGTCAAATATTGCAAGTGGAACAAAACCCACTGTTCTTCCATACTCATCAGTTATCGGTTCGCCCCACGTCATACCCTCATCAGTACTTCTGTATACCTTATATCCCTCAAAATCCCTCTCTCCCGTGCGGGGGTCTATACTGCTTTCAGAAGGCTCTGCTTCCCAGTAAAGAGTAACCATTTTGTCTCCAGTAACAGCACTCACAATGGGCGATGCCGGAGGTCCTGAACCGAGATAATTTCTTCCTGCCATTACCCTCGCTTCAGAGAGATTAGAAAAAAGGTCGGATGAATCAAAACCTGCCACTATCACAATGGCAGAATAGACCGTATCACCCGGATAGAAATCAAACGGACCCGTAGACACGACGAAATTCCATGCTCTAAGGCTATCATAAGGAAGTTCTCTTACGAGGTCAGTATTGTCTATCCTCACGTTATCGCCATGAAAGTAATACGATGACTCTATATATGGACTTAATGTATCTGACGATACCACAGACCACATCTGCTCGTCGGTAAGCGGTCTATAGGTTCTGTCAAAATAATGGAAATCAGTGATTCCCATATCATAAGGCGTTTTTAGAACACCCACACCAATCTTTCCAACCGACTCCCAGGGTTCAAGAGGAATTCCATCCCCATCCTCGTAGTATATAAAGTCATTTTCACAAAAGCTTATGTAATCCTTGAAGTCATAATCTGGTCGGAATGCACCATAATATCCCCAGTACATATCGTGTATCGTGGAATCGGAAGTATTTATGACCTCGAGGTCAAAAAATATAAAATCCTCTGCATACGCCCTGCCAAACGAATATGTGGTCTGTCTCACCTCAATTCCAAGACGACCATTAGGATTATATTTATCATTGAATATACAGAAGGCATCCCTCTCAGATACGAACTCCTCAAATATCTCCTCCCCTGTATCAGGGTTTCTCCTGAATCTCCCAGGCCAGAACCTGTTTCCAGAGGCATCCTTTGGCCAGGTAGTATCAGCATCACTTATTGCCATAATGGGCATCCCATCAGGTGTCTTGAGATCGCCCGAATACAAGTCGCCAAGCGAGCCATCCAGTGCATCCCAATCGAAGTATGTCCTTGAGAGGAAGGATTCAATTACATTATTTTCCGCTGCTGCAAATGGACCCAGACCAAAGCAGTATTGCTGCTGAAATAGAGCCCAGGATGGCCAGTGCATTGACGGCGCATAGAAATGAAACTCTGAAAAGAGCCCAAAATTACTCGTCGTGGTTGAGAGCTCTCCCTTATCCAGAATTGCTATAGCCCTGTCTTTTTTACCTCCGTACAGAGAGAGTGCTACAAATACGAGTATTAAACCGGATACTTTCTTCATAATTATCCTAAATTATGCATTAAGAAACCATCTCAAGATCCGTATGGACAAGATTACACAAGATTGTCACAAGATAAAAACCATTAAGTTATTTCCAAGCGTGTTCTTTAATTACTTAATAACCTAATAACCTAATAACTTTTTTTGGTATAATCTGTGTTTATCCGTGTTTACCCTGTTAAATAGATATTTCACAGGGTGAATCTGTGGTTAGTGCATATTCTGGGATTATCTTACCAGATAATCTTAAACCCGCATCTTATCTCTCTACGTTTGCTGACATGGCTGGGGTTTTTCACAGCATCAGGTGATGTACCGAGACCTCCCCAACCTGCATCCCAGGGGTCTCCTGTCCTTGAATATACATAAAGTGGATTTATATGGTCTAAGAGATTGTTACCCTCTATAAACAAACGGGACGATATATTCTTAAAGAGTGGTATGTCCTTTTCGAACCTGAGGTTCACCTCAGTTGTCCAGGGCATTCTGGCAGAATTTTCCTCAACATACAACCCAGGTCCAACATAAGGTGTATATGGAAGACCACTTGATGCTTCTATAAGTAAAGTAAAACTCGTATTCGCAAGCCACCTTGTATGAAAAGATTCTGGTAATCCAATGCCGCAAGAGAAGGCGATATCGTGGGTCCTGTCAAAGTTAAGATAATACTCGGTCATAACCTCTGGCATTGCATAGTATGCACTCCAGAATCCCTCCATCGGCGAAGAACGATTACCCCTCGCCACAGAGAATGTGTAGTTAAAAGATGCAAAAAGAATACTACCAAGTTTTCCTTTGAGGCTCAAGTCAACTCCCTTTGAATTGCCATAGTCTGCATTATCGAAGACAAAATAGTCTACCCCCGCCCAGCGGACACGCCTTGTGGTCACCATATTTGTCATATCTCTGTAGAATGCGGTAATATAAAAGGCGAGGGCGTCGGTAAGTTTCTGCTGCAGTCCTACCTCATAGGCAACTGTCTTCTGTGCCTTTATACTGGGATTGCCTAATATTACATTGTTTACAAGCAGTTCAGGGTCGAGATAGTCTAGATTTGTATACTGAGAATAATATGACGGATTCTGGAAGAAATGCCCGTAGGCAAAATGGAGCACGGTCCTGTCTGTTACAGGATGCGCAAGCCCGATTCTGGGACTTAACTGCGTCTTTTTATCTGCCCGTACCAGTCCCGAACTCGGGTCTGTTATATCCCTCCACATATCTGTCCTCGGGTCCGCATAATCAAACCTGACACCTGCATTGAGTACCATATAGTCGTACTCCATCTTGTCCTGGAGGTACACTGCTGCTTCTATCGGGTAGTGTTGAAATTCCTGGTACTGGTATGGGCCACCAACTACAAGTCGAGTCATCTGGTGCAAGTAGAGGTCATATCTCTCTACCTTGACCCCTGCCTTCAACTGATGTCGGTTGTTCAATTGAAGTGTTAAACTGCCGTTTGAAGAAATAGTCCCCGTCTTTGAATCACGATGGAGTGGATAGTCACCACCACCCTCAGTGTAGAACTCTAAATCAGTTGCAATACCTGGTTCATACTCCTCGGGTAGTTTGTCATCCACTTGTAAAAGGTTGCCATTAACGAAATTGCTCAACGATACGCTATAGAAGAACCTCTCATTAGGTGCATGCCTTATTGAAATCGCCTCCCTGTGCATAAGTCTTTCCCCCTGTGGGTAATGGTCATATCTGTATTTCCATGAATGGCTGTAGTTCTGATAGTAATTATCTCCTCCCTGCAAGGAGAGAAATAGATTGAAATTTCTGAGGCGGGTGGTAATCTTGGCAAGGATACTCCGCTCTAATGTATATCCAAAAGGAAGATAACTATTCTCAGCAATATGCTTACCTGCTGCAAAGAGGGTGGTATTACGAAGACCAGGAATACTACCACTAAAATACCCTTCAAAATTTCCAAGAGATAAAACATCATAATAGTCTCTCAAATCCTGCGGTATATATTCATATTTGTCCTCTGCAAGGGCATTCTTTTTTCTATACGGAGACCCTACAATGTTTACACTACTATACCCGATGTCGCCACGAAACTCAATCTCTCCGCTCTTCGTAACTATGTTCACAACGCCCGACATCGCATCACCGTACTCTGCATTGAAGGTGCCTGACAGTAAAACCATCTCTGATATTGAGCTGCTCGGCAAAAAGCACGCAAAACTCCCAAAGAGTGGGTCCCTGGCAGACATCCCGTCTATCATATAGGCAAGTTCTCCCGAGCGTCCTCCCCTTACATGTATCTCCTGGCCCGCACCGGTGGTAACCCCTGCCTGTGAGGCAAGAATGTCTGAAACGGTGTGAAGAGGCATTTTCTCTATTTCCCTATCTGTTACAACAGAAATTTTGGAGGTACGGTCAATCTCTATAAGGGGTCTTTCACCAATTACAATTACCTCCTCACCTATATCCAGGACTGTAGGATTCAAACTGAAGTTAAGAGGAGTTGTCCTATCACTTATAATCAACACTCCTTCATGAATTACGGGCTGGAATCCTATCATATCAGCCTTCACATCGTAATAGCCAGGGGGAATGTTTAGTATAAAGTAATACCCCTCGTTATCGGTTACTCCTCCAAGATTGGTACCGAGGATGTAGACATTTACACAAGGAAGTGGCTCATTCGTTTCGGCGCTCACTACTCTACCTGCTATCTTCCCAGTAATGCCTCCCAGGAGAAAAGTTGGCAGGAGAAGAAAGAGATATATAATTCTCTTCATAAAAAAAGTACACCATAAAATAATTGATTTGTCAAGTTTTTTAGAGAGCTCTGAAAAAACATTTTTGAGCCCTCTTGATAACACAAATTTTTAACCGATTACGCAGATTTAGTAGATTTTACGAGGTTTTTAATCTGTGTAATTTTTATCTTAATCGGTGTAATCAGAGATTTCTGGACTTTTTCGGAAATCTCTTATATCCTATCATCTTATAAACAAGTTTTGCAGCGAGAAAATCGGGAGCAGGATTTCCTTGTATAGGAGAAAGTTCCACCACATCAAACCCAAGCACATTCGCCTCTCTTATTAAGGTCTTCAGAAACCCCAGTATTCCATACCACGAAAAGCCTCCTGGTTGTGGCGTCTGGACAGAGGGCATAATACCCGAATCGAGCACATCAAGGTCAAGGGACAAATAAATATTATCTGAAAGCCCTTCTAAAACATTACACATATCCCTATTTTCTCTGAGTATATCTCTCATATAAACTATCTCACAGGGATGAGATGTCCCTCTTATGTAATCTATCTCCTCTTTTGACATACTCCTCACACCCACTATTTTAACTCTTCCCATCTCCGATAATCTTCTGGATGTGCAGGCATGGGAGAACTTGTTCCCCTCATATTTATCCCTCAAATCAGAATGTGCATCAAGCACAAAAAAATCTATATTCGGATAGAGTTCTTTATATGCCTTTGCCGCACCAATGGTCACAGTATGGTCACCGCCGAGGGATACAACAAACTTATTCTTTTTTATCAATCCTTTTATAATACTATAGACCCTATCTATCATTAACTCTGGTGCGACAGGGAGCTCTGGTGGCGAAAGTGTAAATATACCAATATCTGCCGGCGTCAAATCCGTCTCCTCATCATACAATTCAAGCTCCTGTGATGCATCAAAAATAGCCCCGGGGCCATCACTTACTCCACCTCTATAACTACCAGTTCTATTGTAAGGCAGAGGCAGGATTACAACCCTCGCCTTGTCAAATTCCACATTTTTTTCAGTAAACATTTCGCCTTCTGGAGACACCGAAAAAATAAGTAATTAGGTTATTGGATAATTGGGCCACTTGGTCATTGAGTCATTGGGTAATTAGGTCATTGGGTCATTATGTTATTAGGTCATTAACTAAATAGGTCATTTCCTGTGGTGTCAGGAGTTACCTCCTGACACAAGTCATTATGTTATTAGGTCATTGGGTAATTAGGTCATTGGATATCTGCATCATCGAGCAAGCAATCTTTTAATAACTTAATGACCTAATAACTTAATAACTTTAGCATATCAGCGTATATCAGCGAAAATCTGCGTCCCAAAAAAGAGAATCAGACGCTGACTGGCTCTTTGGCGCCGCATTTAGGGCACACAAGAAATTTACCCTTTTTCTCCATTATACTATAGCCACATTTAGGACAGGTTATCTGGATAGGAGAGTTCCAGATTGAAAATTTACACTGCGGATAGTTTTTACAGCTATAAAATGTCTTTCCTCTCTTCGTTCTTCTTTCTACTATCTCATCCCCACATTTAGGACATTTAACACCAGTACTGACTGGCTTTGTAAAGTCACAATCGGGATACCCACTGCAGGCAACAAATCTCCCGTATCGCGCATTTTTTATAACGAGCTCCCTACCACATAAGGGACATTTTTCTCCAACCTTTTCTGCTTCAGGGGCTTTGTTGAGCGGTCTTGTATTTTTACACTCTGGATATCCTGAACATGCGAGGAATCTTCCGTATCTGCCAATTTTTACAACCATAGGCTTCCCACATTTTTCACATATCTCATCGGTAACCTCTTCAAGAGATTGTCTTGCCTCTCTTGTATCAAATCTTCCAATACTTTCGGAAAACTTTTCATAGAATTTAGAAAGGAGCTCTTTTTTTTCAATATCTCGTGCCTCAACCCTATCAAGTTGTTCCTCCATCTCTTTTGTGAATTTCACAGCAAACAATTTAGAGAAATTTTTGATAAGTACACTATTCACCATCTCCCCAAGCTCGGTTGGTACGAGTTTCCCTCTGTCTTTCTCCACATAGCCCCTCTGTATTATAGTTGATATTATAGGTGCATAAGTAGATGGTCGACCTATACCCTTCGCCTCAAGTTCTTTTACCATACTACCCTCTGTATATCGCGGTTTTGGGTTTGTAAATTCCTGTTCCTTTTTGACTGAAACCAAGTGCAGTATCTCCCCTTTTTCCAGTTCCGGGACCTTCTTACCCTCTTTCTCCTTAACTCCTGCTATCACGAGAAATCCCGGAAATTCAAGCATCTCTGACGATGCTTCAAATTTGTACTCACCTGCTTTTATAACTGCCTTTCTCGTGTTGTATCTTGCCGATGCACTCTGGGATGAAAGGAATCTCTTCCATATTATATCATATACTCTGCACTGGTCATATGTTAGATACTGCTTTACCTTTGATGGTGGAAGTTCCAGGGATGTAGGACGAATTGCCTCATGTGCTCCCTGAGTACCTTTCTTCTCCTTGTATATATTCGGTCTTTGAGGTATAAACTTCTCTCCGTATGTATTTTTTATAAATCTCCTTGCCTCTTTTACCTTCTCATCTGCGATTCTCACAGAGTCTGTTCTCATATATGTTATCAAGCCTATTGCCTTTCCACCCACATCTACACCCTCAAATAATTCCTGTGCAACTTTCATTGTACGGGATGCACTCATATTTAAGTTCGCTGAAGCATCTTGCTGGAGGGTGCTCGTGATATAGGGTGGTTTTGGATGCTTTAGTTTTTTCCCTTCCTTGAAATTCTCTACCACAAACTTCTTTATAGAAATGTCATCTACAACCTCAACTGCCTCCTTTTCTGTTTTTGGTTTAACCTCCAGCAATTTTGCGTCAAACTCCTCTTTTGTCTCTTTCTTTTGTAGTCTGACAGTTATATTCCAGTACTCCTGTGGTACGAAACTCCTTATCTCCTTTTCTCTTTCACATATAAGCCTGAGGGCAACTGATTGCACCCTGCCCGCTGATAGTGTGGGTTTTTTAAACACCTTCCATAGAAGTGGAGAGACGGTGTAGCCAACAAGTCGGTCAAGTATCCTCCTTGCTATCTGTGCATCTACCTTTGACATATCTATACCGCCTGGATTCCTGAGCGCCTGTGTTACACCCTTCTCCGTAATCTCGTAGAAGAGGACCCTCTCTGCATTCCTCTCTATAATATTTTGAATATGATACGCAATCGCTTCGCCTTCCCTGTCAGGGTCTGTTGCAAGTATTACCCTTTTCGCCTTCCCGGAGATTTGCTTTAGTTCCTTGATTACTTTTTCTTTGCCCTTTATTGGAATATAGGATGGCTCAAAATCCTTCTCTATATCCACACCCAGTTTATTCTGTGGAAGGTCCAATATATGCCCTCTGGAAGACGCCACTTCATACTCCTTATTCAGGTATCGCTTTATAGTGCGCGCCTTCGTGGGTGATTCCACTATTATAAGATTTTTCGGCATAGCATAAAAATAGTATGCAGTAGGCAGTAAGCAGTAGACAGTAAATGAAAACTATAAAAACTCAAAACTTCATTTCACCTTCCACATTTCACCTGATTACCACACAAGAAGCCCTTTACCATAATGCCGGGCATTTCTTATACATTCTGTTACAAAGGCTTTTGCCTTTTCTATGGATGATAAAAGATTGTTACCCAGTGCAAGATATGAGGCTATTGCAGATGCAAGACAACATCCGGCGCCGTGTACTTTCGTCTCAAATCTTTCATCTGAGAAATGTATTATTCTTTCTCCATCAAACAAAATATCAACAGCTTTTTTTTTCTCAATGTGTCCACCTTTGATCAAAACAGGTCTTTTACAGATATCAAATATTTTTCTTGCTGCCTTCTCTGCATTTTCTACTTTTTTTATCTCTATACCCGACAATAAAGACGCCTCTATCTTATTTGGAGTAGAAATGGTGGCTATTGGAAGAAGCTTATGAAATAAGGAGCTAACAGCATCCTCCGATAGAAGGCGGGAACCTGTGCTTGCAATCATAACAGGGTCAATAACTATATAACGAGGCATATAGAATTTCAGTCTATCAACTACAGCAAGTATTATGGATTCGTCATACAGCATGCCCGTCTTAACCGCAGAAACCCTCATGTCTTCAAATACCGCATCAATCTGCTCCTTTACAAAAGAAGGAGGAAGAGACAGGATTTTCTTCACTCCTTCAGTATTCTGTGCAGTGAGGGCAGTTATGCAGGATGCACCATAAACACCAATAGACTCAAATGTCTTTATATCTCTCTGTACACCTGCTCCACCAGAAGAATCAGAACCTGCAACGGTTTATAACAAAAATGTATTAACCACGGATTCACCCTGTGAAATATCCATTTCACGGGGTAAACACAGAACCTCACTGAAAATCAAAAAGCAAATATCAAAAATCAAAATGACGTATTAAAATGCAAAAATATGATACGCTCTTTGACCCTTCTTTTTAATTTTTGGTTTGTAATTTTGATATTTGATATAAAAATATTATCTTCTCGTGGTTTATTAACGCATAACCTGGGTTTATTTAAACCCTATTTTTTCCAACCGAGGGTCATTTCATACTTATCGTGATATGATGTGAACTACCGAGACCGAGTTCGAATGGAAGATAGGTATAATCTAATGTGAGATTGGAGTAATTTATACCAAAGCCAAAAGATGGTCCTTTTGAATCGTATCTAATCCTCTTTCCCATTCTCAGAGTTATATATGGATTTGGTGCGTACTCAACACCCGCGCTGACTGTAAATACCTCATCAAGTGCCTTTCTGAATGAAACAGACAGACCAAACTTTTTAATTTCATATCCAGTGCTGAATTCAAATGTGAGTGGAAGTCTGATTGGTGTAGAACCTTCTATGCCATAGCTGACTCTGGGCCCTATGTTTGACACGACAAAGGCGATATCAAGAGCGGTAATGGGAATGTAATTGAATCCAACATCCAATGCATATCCTCTGAGACTGTATATATAACACCTCTCGTAAAGGTATTTGAAGGAACCTCCAAGCCATACATCTCCTGCCTTTCTTCCGTATGATAGATAAGAGATGAAGCTAAACGGGGAGTAGGTACCATAGCGTATCTGCCTCGAGTCTCTCAATTCTATATCTCCTGCTGTAAAATAATTGATACCGACCCCATAACCACTTATCCCGTCACCCCATACCACCCCTGCAAATTCATACCTTGTGCCTAAAAATTGAGATGAATGTGAGAATGACGCGTTAAGTCCTAACACCAGTGGTATCTGTGAAGGATTCCAGAACACAAGCGTTGCATCTCTTGATAGGATTCCGCCTCCAAGTGCAAGGTTCTTCGCTCCTACGCCAAGTTTAAGAGAGGGTATACCCATGCCTTCGCTCTTAGAATTAAAAAAATCCCTTATATCTTCTACAATATTCGCCTCACTAATACCCACAGAGAGAAGAATGATTATTATTACCCATTTTATATATCTCATACGAACCCCCTACATCACCTCTTTCATTAACTTTTCTATTACATCACCTGTAGTTACACTCTCTGCCTCTGCAGCAAAGTTTAATATCAATCTATGCCGCAATACAGGTTTTAATACAAATCGCACATCTGCCATAGATGGCGTAGTCCTTCCGTCAAGCAATGCCTTTGCCTTTGCTCCCAATACTACATACTGGGACGCCCTTGGAGAAGCACCCCATGTTACCCATTCTCTTATAAATTTTGGCACTTCTGAGTTATTAGAAGGTCTGGTGAATCCGATGACTTTAACCACATTTCTCATCAAACTGTTGGATACTGGAACCCTGCGGACGAGGTTCTGGAGTCCAAGTATCTCATTTCTTCCAATTACCAAATTTATCTCGTTCATATAGGCACTTGTTGTTGTCTCAACGATTCTTACCTCTTCATCTGGTTGTGGGTAATCTATCACGATTTCAAACATAAATCTGTCAAGTTGCGCCTCTGGTAGTGGATAGGTTCCTTCCAGCTCTATAGGAT
>JAYENM010000150.1:0-14179 GCA_034722095.1 Caldifarciminota bacterium
AGTAAACAAAATATTAGCTGCCTTCTCTTTTCGACTCTTAACTCGCTCCTCAAGTTTTTCCAAGTAATCTTCATCAAAGGTAATTGTAGGGAGAGTCTTCTCAAGTTTTTCAATCTCTGTTGTTCTATGAATATATTTTACTGTCTTTTCATAGTATTTCTGAACATAGGCATTCAGACTCGGTCTCTGGGTTACAACCTTCATATAATAGGTATAGATCGCTGAAATCCATTTGTAAATCTCAAAATACTCAAGTCTAACTTCATCCGGTCCGAGGAGTTCAAAATCCTTTCTTAATTTTCTATATTTCTCGACAAACTCCTCTTCATTTTTTACATCAGATGTGAGGATTTCAATTGCTTTTAGTAAAGTCTCGCGCTCATAATTTCGTGTCAGTTTACTAAATATCGCTTGAATCTCATCAATGAGTGTAGCAAATTCATCTCTTAAATGTTCATAGCCTAACAGTGCGTACTGTATATCTTCGGTGCTATACATCTCAAGAGCTCTCTTGAACTCTTTCAGAATACCCACATAATCAATCACCACGCCAGCTTCTTTCAAATCCTTATACGGCCTATTGGTTCGGGCAACCGCCTGCAAGAGCCTGTGCTCTTTGAGCGGTTTATCAAGATACATATACTGTAAAACCGGTGCATCAAATCCAGTCAAAAGCATATCAGTAACTATAAGAATCTTTGGGTATTCGCTCTCTTTGAATTTCTCAATTATTTTTTTTATTATGCTTTTATATTCCTCCCCACCGTATCGTTCCCGTGCTTCTCTTACATATCCATATATAATCTCTTTATCGTCTCTCTCGGATGTCATGACTACATCAGAGTATTCTTTGGGTAGATGTTTATCAAACTCCTCTTTATAACGAACACAGGCAATTCTGCTTGCGGCAACAACCATCGCCTTGAATTTTCCATCAACATTCTCTTTAAAATGATGTGCTATGTCCTCCGCAACAACCTTGATACGTTTTGGGTTTTCAAGTATAACCTTTATGGCATTTAATCTTTCTTTTGTCTTTTTTTCAACTTCATCCTTTATTTGCTCAGGAATTTCATCCAGTTCAACTTCCAGGAAGGTCTCCAGTTTGTCTTTTTCAAGATGAAGATGTTCGAGCCTGGGTTGGTAAACAATTTTTACTGTAAACCCGTCTTTTATAGAATCTACAATAAAATATCTGTCAAGATAGGGTTCGTCTGGTGGATAACTGAACTCAAGATAAGTATCTTTACCCCTTTTTGATATGGGTGTGCCGGTGAGGGCAAAGAAGAAAGAACTTTTGAGCATCGCCTTCATCTGTGCGGCAAGTATACCATACTGGGTACGGTGTCCCTCATCAACAAAGGCAATAACATTCTTTCGGTTCATTATTGTCTCTTTCTTCGTTGAAATCATTTCTAATTCTTTTTGCAAATCGTTGAGCTCTTCATACCTAAATTTATGAATGAGGGTTATGAATATACCCCTCTTGCCTCGATAATCATCATAATCAAGGACATCTTTAAGTTCCTGCACTGAACCAATAATCTCTGGCTTTAAAATATCCAGAGAATAAAATTCGCTGTAAAGCTGGTCTTCGAGTTCAATTCTATCCACGATAAAGAATATCGTAGGATTTTCAAGTTCCTTAGCATAATAAAGTTTATGAGCCGCAAAGACCATGGTTAATGTCTTACCACTCCCCTGCCAGTGCCAAACAAGACCTTTATTCTTTTCTTCTTCATTGTTAAGATTTTTTCTTACCCTCTTTACTATCTTGTTTGCCGCCCTGTACTGCATATATCTCGTAACGACCTTTTCCGCATTGCCAAACTCGATTCTGAAAAAGAGGAAATTTTTGAGAATATCAAGAAATCTATCTCTCGTGAGCATTTCAATTGTAGAATCTATTGAATCTTGTAATTCCTCTCGCCATTCGTATGTATTTACTGTATCCTGCCAGGGGATTATCGGGAAATATTTTGCTTTACTTTCTGCAGCAACGCCGATCTGAACATACTTATATAGCTCCGGGACGGTTTCTTCATAATCTTTTATCTGCTTATAGGCGTCATACCAGCTTACCCCGATTTCTATGGGGTTTTTACATTCGATATCAACAAGGGGGATACCGTTCACATAGAGCATTATATCAGTCCTGATTTTATCCTTACCCTGATAATAAACCTGTCTGCTTACAATAAATTCGTTATTCCCTGTCATTGCGAGCCGAAGCCCCGAGCGTAGCGAAGGGGTCGGCGAAGCAATCTTGTCTATCTCATAATCAAATAGTTGAATATATTTTACTACCCGTTCTTTCTCAAATTTTATCGGGATACCAAACTTATAAAAATTTAAGATTCGCTTTGCACCCTCAATTCCACTGACGGTCAGTTTCAATTCATTCAAAACCTTATTTATCTCCTCATCGCCAACATCGAGTTCCTTATTTATTCGCTGTATTGCCCTGATAAGGTTCGGTATCAGAAGAGGTTCTTCAAAACCTTCGCGCTCAAGCTCATCTGCAGGGATAAATTTCCAGCCTTTAGCCTGCAATTGCTTGATTATATAATCTTCAACTATTGATTTTTCAGTGAATTTCATACTTTCACCCTTTTTCTTCCTGTCAACAAATCGTTCATCAACCCCTTTTTTATCCTTTCAAATTTCTGCTTTTTTGCTTTTAATACTTCCAGCCGTTTATCCACAGTATCAAGAATTTCCGCAATCTTTTGCTGTTCGGGAAGCGAAGGGAGAGGAATTAAGTAATTCTCAATCTCGCTTCTTCTTATAGCTTTAAATGTAGAACCAGTGGAAAGAGATTTAAAAACCCTCTTCTTGAATATTAAATAGTAAAACAGATATAAATAATAAAGTCTGTTATTTTTAGGTCGAATTGCTGTTAAACCTCGCCCAATGCAGCTTTTTAGTGAAGCGATATTTACATCTCCGACTGGTGCTCTCACCGAAAGTAGTACATCATTTTTCTCCGCAATTTTTATGGGTCGAGAGCAATACAATAATGGCGTAGGGTGAATTTCTCCAAATTCGGCTTTACCCTGTAAAAATGGTAAGCCCTCGCCTTTTTTATTATATGTTGAAGATGGAGGAGATTGTCCTATAATTAAATTAGACACATCTTTATCTCCCAATTTCACTACTTCCCATTCTTTCGGTATCCTCCCAATCTCACTCTCCTTAAATTCTTTATGCCCGATTCCTTTGGTCAGAAGTTCCTGCATCAATCCTTTTTTAAGCCTATCAGCCTTTTCTATTGCTTGCTCAACCTTTTCAATTGCCTTATCCACCGTCCCCAAAATCTCCGCAATCTTTTTCTGCTCGGGGAGAGGGGGGAGAGGTAATGGGAATTCCTCAAAAAGTGATTTTTTAATTATTGGGCTTGTAGTTATTCCAGCCCATCTTCTAAGATCATTTTTCTTAAACGCCATTATGTAATAAATATAATAAGGGTTTGTTTTCTCATTGCATACTATAGTGTTGATTTGCTGGTTTGTTATACATTCTTTTGCCGCCATAGATACTTCACCAACAGAAGCGATGCAAGTTACCATAACGGAATCTTTAGGAATTAGTCGTGCTGCCTTAGCTCCTTTCAGGGTAACGCTTCTTTCTGTTTCGTATACATATTTACTGTCAGAGAAATCCGTGGGAGTAACAAAAGGATAACCTTCTCCCCAATATTCTGTAATCTTTGTTGAAGGTGTGGTTCCTGTAATAACTTCGCCCACATCTCTAACTTTCACAACTGCCCATTCCTTCGGAATTCTGCCGATTCCAGGTTGTTTAAATTCTTTTTTCATTCTTCATCCTCTCAGTAGAATCCAATTTTTCGACACAGTTTGGCACAGCTCTTATGTAAACTTAGACGTTGTCCCGAAGTGTTGTGATGAAAATTGTTAAATTATATGATGAGTGTAAAAGTTCTTAGTTCTAAACTTGTACGGGAGTATATTGTCTTTATTCTTCATTTCTTTTGTTTGCCCAAAAGAAACGAAGCTTCGAAGAATGCTGTGCAAAAGAAAAAGGCACCCCGTATGTTTTTCTTAACGGCAGATTGACTGCGATTTATGGCTAATTTCTATAAACTCGCTTCGCTCAGACATATAGAAATCTTAACGCCAAAACCTTGCGATCTGCCTAAAAAACATAATGGGGAATCCAATGAACAAAAAGTTGGACTTCGGTGAGCTCAGCCGAACCGAAAGCCTGTATCAATTGATTCATTCTATTTCTATCACAACACTTTGGGACATTCCCTAAACTTATACCTCCTACCTTGATTTGTCACATTTATGTCACATTCATGACACATTTTACTCTCCATTTTTTACAAGGCAGTGTTTCATTTCATTCTCCCTTCCTCGCCGTAACATATTTCTGGAATCTGCTTTTTGGTTTATCTGGAATTGTTCTCTGAAGTTGCCCATTCCTGAGGAGAGGATCAAGAATCTTCTCCCTAAAATGCTTTCTGTCTTTTAACTTAAGAAAATCCATAATTTCCTGTCTGGTTCTTGGAGTTTCGCAGAAATCCAGAGTCAATGCCACCCTATCCATAAGTTCGACTTGGGGGGTAACATGGGGGGTGACTTGGGGGGTAACATGGGGGGTGACTTGGGGGGTAACTTGTTCGGTTTCTCCTGTAATGGGATGAGGAAGTATTAGTGTAAATGTATCGTTATTTACATCGTTTAAATATTCGGGTAATGGATAATTTTGGGCTTTAAGTAATTCAATTGTGGTCTTTAATCCAGTACCTTTTGCCTCTGCCCACGCGATATCGTAGAATACAGAAGCAATTGAAGGGTTTCTTAACTCAGAGCCTGGTGAGGCAAATAAAGAAGGGTCTTTAAGTGAATAACCTGGATTATAAAACTCTATCCGGTCATTGTATATCCTGATCTGGGCTGGACTACGATGAAAATAATTTTGATGCATTAAAAGATTTGTGAGGGCTTCCCTTAAAATCTTTCGATGGGCATTTTCTTCTATTCTCTCGCCTCTTTCGTTCATATGAAAAGGAACAAGGAAAAACCTATCGAGTAAATCTAGGGCTATTGAACGCAAGCTCGTCAAATTCCCGGTTAAATCTTTTGAAAGAAAAGGGTCTTTATCTTTTCCCCATTCTTTCCCCTTTATTCTTATTATATCAAGTCGCATTGCTGGGAAATATCTTTTTATTACTTTCTCCTTACCAAAAATGAGTAGACCCGCAGTTGTCAATGTCTCGTTGTCTTCAGCAAATAGATTATATGATTTTAAAACCTCCTTGTCATTGAATTCAAGTTCTGGGGCATCTGGTTTTATTAACTTCCTTATGTTACGGTAAACGGCTATGGCTGGGGTATCAATATCGTCAATTGTACAACCACTTGCGGGCTGGGCATCAGGTGCTCCCATTCGTTCAAGATAATAACGATGAATATCTTCGTCAGTCAGTCGTATATCCGTACCACCGACTCTCTTAAAACCTCCCTTAATTGGGCCTGCATCCTTTATATAAATAGGTTTCTGATACTTGGGTGCTTCTTTTACTTCTATTACAATAACTGGCTTTCCTTTATCTTTTACTATATTAGCAGTTACTACTGGGCAGTAGTTGAATTTCTGCCCAACAAGCGATGTGAAGTCGTCGAGTAATTTCGCCGGATTATTAACACCTATGGGCACATACTCATTGTCTCTTTTTTCATACCCAAGTAGAATTAAACCATCACCTATATTTGAAAAGGAAGAAACAGTATCCCAAAGAGATTTTGATAATTCAACCTTGCAGAGTTTATACTCTACCCTATCTGTCTCGTATTCTCTTGAGACTTGCTCTAAATCATTTATAACGCTTCTTTTCATTTTGCAACTATTTAAAATTTAGGAGACTTTTCCAAACTACTACCAAGATTGCTTCGCCCATAAGGGCTCGCAATGACAGGCGGAGAATCTCGCTCCTTTCTTATGCGAACTTATACCTCCTATCTTGATTTGTCACATTCACGACACGTTCGGATTCACCTTTTTGGCACGGTTTCAATTGCAACTGCACAAATATTGCATATTACTAATCTTTGACCCAATTCATGCTTGGGGTAATTGTCCACTATTCGTTCGCTAATTATTAACCGTTTTTCTCCTTCTATTTTCTCAATTTAATCGTCCGATAATCATCCGATAATCATCCGATAATAAGTGGACCTTCCTGAACCCTCACGTTCAAGAATTTTTTTATTCACCAACATCTGCAAATCTCTGTGGGCTGTATCCCAACCTACTTTGCATAATTCTCTGTGCTCTCTGTTTGTTATTTTACCGTGTTCTTTTACATACTCAATTGCTTTTTTCTGCCTTTCGCTCAATTTCGATACTTCAATTCTTTTCTCCCTCTCAACCATTTTCAAGTATTCTCTATTTTGCTTGAAAACTATATAAAAATGTGTCTCGGTAAATTCTATTTTTGGGTAAGGTGCATTTTCAGCCTTGCAGATGTCTTTCATCCGCTGCAAGCCAGAACCAAGTTTTTCACCAAAATGTATCCTCGCAAATAAATCGGCAATCAAATGGTTTCTTCTAAAAACCGTTTTCCCGAGAACAAAATTTCTTGGTTTTACCCAGATATTCTCTATCTGAATTCTATCTGGAAAGAACTTTAGAATATTATTGTGCCCGTGTTCAAAATAATCTTTGTGCATCACAGAGTTAATAACCGCTTCCCTTATCGCTTCAAAGGGATATTCATAAATATTCTCTCGTTGTGGCTTTCCTGTAAATCTGTAAGCTACTTTTGTGTACAATTTGACAAAATCCATTACCTGATCAACAATTTCAAATAGACCTCCGTTTACTTCTTTTCTGTCTATTACATCAACTCCATTTTTGTCCCTGAAAAGGACAACTGTAAAAACAGACCAGGGTATAAATCTTTGAGGTTCTTTAGCAAAGAATAGCACTCCAGACTTGTTAAAATAGAGACGCCCTTCCTGTTTTTCTGCAACATCTAAACTACGCAAAATTGTCTCAGTCTTTATTGACTTCGAAAGTCCAGCAAGTTCTAAATATTTCGTTAATTTTGTCTTATCAAAATCTTTCGGATGGTTGAATTTTGGTTCTACCAACTCATCAAATCTTATCTTGCCTTTAGATTTAAAGAAATCAATTATTTCATCCCGTGTCATTTTTTGAGAATTTGGACCAATCCTTTTATAAAATCCAGAAGAACATTCATAGGGCTTATCTGTGCCCTCCCGAACATCAACTATAAGGGCATTTTCAAATTCCTCTAAAGAAATTTGTATCTTGGGTCTACAATTATTGGCTATATCCTGGACTCGAGATTTTAATTCATTTGTGACCCTGATTCCAGCAATTTTACCGTCATCCCTTATCCCAATAAATAGCCTGCCACCAGATGAATTCGCAAAAGCAACGATGTCTTTATCTATCCCGCTGGTATTCTCTTTGAATTCGATCTTGTAACCTTCGCCTTCTTTCATAATTATGTTCAGTTCTTTCCTATCCATTTCTGATCCTTGAATAAATGATAACTACGCAACATCGACTTGTTCGGTATCTTGATCGGTGACTTGTTCGATTTAAAATCATCAACCAAATCATCAACCAAATCATCAACCTTATGCGAGTTCATAGTAAAGACCTCTGCCTTTACCAACAGATTTTACAACCCCGAGTTTTAGTAGCTTTTTAATTTCTTTGTGTGCCGCTTGTGGAGATATTTTGAACATATCTCTTATGTTTTTATTCATTATTTTACCGTGCAAGTTAATATATTCTACAATTTGCATTTGTCTTTCCGTTAAAGCAATTTGTCCTGTTTTTGTTTTTCTCAATCTCTCACTGCTGAGTTTTATCACTCTTTCTTTGACTGTCTCAATACTTACATTTACCCCTTCAACAAAATATTCCAACCAATTGGTCAGATCAAAAGTCTTTTGGTCAACGCTTTGCAATGCTCTGTAGTATACCTGTCTATCAGAATCGTAATAATCATCAAGGCAAAAAAACTGTTTTGTGTCAAAATCTCTTTTGTAAAGAATCAAGGTTGCTAGAACTCTTGCAGTTCTGCCGTTTCCGTCAACAAAAGGATGGATTCTTACAAATTCATAATGGACTATACCTGCTTCAATAATGGGGTCAAGTTCTTTTGTTTCGTCCGAACTTATCCATTCAACCAAATTCTTTATTAATCCTGGCACCTCTTCATTCTGGGGCGGCCTAAAAAATACCTCTCCTGTAAGCCTATTAGCCACTACGACATAGCGGTTTCGATAAACACCACAATCTAAGGGATTATCCAGAGTCCCTTTTGTCAATATACGGTGTATATTTAAAATATCTTTCTCATTTATAGAATCCTCTTTGACTAACTCTCCAATCTTTTCCAGAACACCAAGATAATTCAAAACCTCCTTTTTATCTTTTCGTGTAGCCATTACTTCCCTCCCCTGTGCGAGCTCGCTAACCTGTTCAAAGGACAGTCTATTTCCTTCGATGCTCGTGGATGAGTGAGCACTATGGATTATCGCCTCTCTTCTCAATGCTACCTCCCATTTTGGAATTAAGGGTGAGTTTAGAATCACCTCTCTTGCCGCAGAAATCCTTGCCAGTAACCGAACTATTTTATGTGTGTATCGGAAATTTGGCTTAAACATTTTTATTTACCCCTTCCAATTCTTCCAAATAACTTGCTATTTTGTTACTAATTTCACTAATTTTCTTATCGAGATCTTTAAGACCATCCCACTCCTTTGCAATGTCTATTTGTTCTATCTCCTCTTCTGGAAACACATATAGCGTAACATTGAGGTTGAAATCGTTTTTCTCTATTTCACCGATGTCAACAATCCTTGAAAATCCTTTTATCTCTTTGAACTCTTTATAAGCCGTTACAATCTTATTCTGGTTTTCAGTACCTAAACGATTCAGTTTTCGAACCTCTGGATGTTGCTCATACTCTTTGCTTGCGTTGATAAATAAAACCTTCCCCTTATTACTTTCTATTTTATTTTTGTTAAAAATCAATACCGCACCTGGTGCGCCGGTGTTGTAAAAAAGTTTTTCGGGCAATAAGATAACTGCATCAAGCAAGTCATCTTTTATGACCCCCATCCTTGTCGCCTTCTCTCTTCCACCCCTAAACAGACAACCATTATCTATTACAATTCCAACCCTCCCTTTTTCATCATTGGCTGACGATAACATATGCTGAACCCACGCCCAATCTGCCGACTGTTTTGTGGTAAATCCATACTTGAATCTCTCGCGCCAGAATTCACCCTTTTTCAAAACTTCCTCATAATAGCCATCTTGATTCCATGGGGGATTCGCAATTACAATATCAAATTTCTTTAATCTTTCACCCTCCTTAAATTTTGGGTAAAGCAGGGTATCACCGAGAAGTAGCTGTGCATTTCGGATGTCGTGGATATACAGATTCATCTTGGCAAGGGCAAGGGTTTTATAATTCGCCTCCTGTCCGAACAGAAATAGCCTATTAGCATCTTTTCTATCGAGATGCTGATATGATAAAATAAGCATGCCCGCGGAACCCGAAGCGGGGTCATATACACTTTCGCCCGGCTTTGGGCCAAGTATCCGTACAAGAAGATTTATTACTTCTCTTGGAGTATAAACTTCGCCTTCTTTAGCCTTTTGAGGGGCGAAGTATCTTAAAATCCACTCGTAAGCATCACCGAGTATATCTGATGATACATGATGGAGTGGTCGGGCACTAAATAATTCAACAAGTTGTCTCAAGATCTCAACGTTCTCTCTATTATTAGTGAACTGCACAAAGTCCACGTTTTCAAAAACATCTCTCAACTCTGGATTCTGCTCCGCAAGTGTCTTCATTGCCATAGAAAAATTCTCAGGGAGTCTTGCCGGGTCTTTTCTAAGATTTTCCCATAGATAGTCTTCGAGAATATCAAAATCGTGATACATAGAACTCTTTGCCTCCTTTTTTGCCTCTTCATTTCTGAAGCCATCTCTGAGAGCCTCACTATAGGCATTATCAAATTCTATTTCCCATTTGTCGCTTAATCTTTTGAAAAAGAGGAGAACGAGAATAAATGTATAATCCACCCTAGTACGGATAAGGTCTGCGGCCTTTTTCAATAGCGTTTCAAGGTCACTTCTGGTTAAATGTTCCTTTTCTATAGTAAGTGTTTCGGAAATCATCTCAGTCTTACTCTTCAACATATAGATTCTCTTTCGAGCATCTTTAGGGTGAAACTGGACATTCAATAACCCAGCCTTCCTGAGTTCAGACAAAATAACATTAACCTGTTCCGGAGGATCATGTATCTTATCCCTCAAAACTTGAACAGCTTCATCAAACCCAAAAGAATTCCCCAAAAAACTTTCCCAGAGGATTTTGTATCTTTCATCTAACCATTTTCGTATTTTCATAAATTATCCTTGTAAAAGTTATTAGATTTAGAGACTATTAGATAAGTGAATATATTATTTGTTTATATTATAACACAAAATTTTCAATTTGTCAAGGATTTTTTTGTGTTTGTTTATGGTGCACCGTAACCGCAGTCCCGGTGGGGACTTATGGGATGGGCATAATTCAGGGATTTTATAATTTTTCGGTAAGGTAGGGGGGTAGGCTGGAATCAGGAATCTTTAACCCCATTTTGCTCTATGGCTACAACAAAGAATTTCTGCTATTATACCGCAAATTTTATAAAATGTCAAGGACTATTTGGGGGAAGGTTTGCTCTTAACCCTGCCCAATTTTTCTCCTTGACTTTTATTATTTTTTATAGTATAATCCTTACCAAGACATAAGACAATAGACTGAAGACTACAGACCTCAGACAAAAGACCATAGACTGAAGGTAAGAAATAAATGATTTCCGTGTTCTCCGTGTTTTTCGTGGGAGAAATTATTATAAAGGTCTGTGGTTAGTGTTGCACTATTAAAAAAGGAGGATAGATGCGTGGATTACCAAAGAAATGTCTCTTTTTGCTCCTTGTGGCGGTTACCGCCTTTTCCTATCCAAGGCATAAGGTGACATTCACCTACGAAGACGAGTCCGCAACAACAGTCCATCTCGTTGGAACTATGAATGGCTGGAACAGGACCGCAACACCGTTTTCAAAAAAGGATGGGAAATTTGAGGCTACGGTTGAACTGCGTCCGGGTGAATACGAATATAAGTTCCTCATAGATGGGGAAAAATGGATAACTGATCCAAATAATGAACTCGTATGTCCGGGGAGATATAAAAACTCACTACTGATTGTCGGTAGTGAGGAAGAGATAAAAGAGATTAAGGGTGAATTGAGAGAGAGGGCAAAACTCGTTACGAAAATTGAGGAACTTGCTCGGGGCAAAACACCTTTTAAATTCGCTGTTCTTGGTGATAACAGAGGCAACCCTAAAGTGTATAAAACCCTGCTTGAGAAGATTTCCTCACTTGCACCCAACTTTGTTGTAAACACGGGAGACCTTATCACAAATGCCGGTCACCTTTACCAGTGGGATGAATTTATAGGACTATCATCGGGTTATGATTTTCCCATCCTCCCCGTTGTGGGGAATCATGATGTGGACAATCCAAGGTCAGAGAAGATGTACAGGGATATATTTACCCTTCCGGGTGAAGAAATCTACTACTCGTTCGTCTACAGCAATTCTCAGTTTATCGCACTGGATTCAGAGATTCCTGGTGAGGAAAGTAAAATAACGGGAGAACAACTTGAATGGTTGGAAGAGATCCTACAAAGCTCCTCTTCTCAAAACAGGTTTGTCTTTCTTCACAGGCCCTTATACCCTGATTCTCTTATAGGTAGCCACTTCGGAAACTGTCTGGATAAATATCCAGAGGAGAGGGACAGCCTGCTGGCACTTTTAAAGATGTATAAAGTAGATATTGTATTCGTGGGGCATGAGCACCTCTTTAGAAAATCTGCCCACGATGGAATTATTCAAATTATCACTGGTGGTGCAGGCGCCCCACTCTATGCAGCAGAAGAAGATGGCGGTTTCTATCACTTTGTTCTTGTGGATGTTGAAGAAGAAAAGACAGAGGGGACATTATATAAACTGAAGGAAGAAAACTTCATGGTGATCCCGATATTTTCCCTTCCAGATGGAAGTGAGTAATAGGAGTTGTAGACACCCCGCCTTGGCGGGGTGCAAATATATTTGGCACGAATTGAATTCGTGCCTACAAATGCTTTGGCAAGGTAGGGTGATTGTGCTTTATGTACAGACTTATCGTAAAAATAGCAGAGATCAAGAAGGTGGGCGAAAGAGAGGAAGAAGGGTTTCGAACTTATACCCTCTCGCTCAAGGTAAGGATAAAGGATATCATTCCAAAGAATATAAAACCGCCTCTAATTCACCCATATGGGGGATGAACCTGAAAGGAGAGTTCAAGAGCTACAGGGTCCTACAACTATTTCCTGTCAGGAGGTAATTCCTGACAGGAAGGAACATGGGCCCGGAGGGACTCGAACCCCCGACCCGCTGATTATGAGTCAGCTGCTCTAACCAACTGAGCTACGGGCCCAATTATATTTTAACACAAAAAATTAAAATTGTCAAGCAAAAAATTGGACGCAGATTCACCCCGTTAAATAATGTAACGATAAATATCAGAGCGTTCTTGAGACAGTTCTATTTAACGGGGTAAACGCAGATTCTCACAGATAGGCATAAATCAAAAAGCCAAAATCTAAAATATGTTTATACTTGCACTATGAATATTAAAAAGTCTCTTTCAATGGATTCACTTCGTTCACCACAGGTCTCTTACCTGCCTGACGGCAGGCAGGAAGTCCCTGTCGAAGTATATTCTCCTATACAATCAAGCAAAAAATGAGCATGCAGGAGTTATCAAACAATTGAAAATTAAAAAGCTCTCTCCCGGTATGACACGACCCTGCTAAGGCAGGATTTCTGCTGTGCTACAACAAACTATTCCGCTCTAAGACAAACTTTATAGCTTATTGGTAAAGGAAAAGGCAATAGGCGCGGTCTTTGAGCATACAAATATAGTTGGCACGAATTAAATTCGTGCCTACAAACGCTGATGCCTCTTCTGTGGTTTTAAGCCATGAATTCACACAAAAAGAAACATACAATACAACCAAAGAAAGGTCTCTCCCAGTCATTTTTACAAAGCAGGGGAACGGCAAAAAAGATTGTAGATGCACTCTGCATATCAGATGAAGATACAGTGCTGGAAGTTGGCCCTGGGACAGGCATACTTACAGAATTTCTTATTCAGAAGGCAAAAAAGGTGATAGTGGTTGAGAAGGACGAGAGACTGGTACAAGTTATAAAGGAAAAGTTTAAAAACACCAAAAACATTGTAATATGGGAAGGTGATATATTAAAACAGGATATAAAGGGTCTTTCAGAAGGTAAGAGATTGAAACTCATCTCCAACCTTCCTTACTCTATATCAAAGCAATTTCTTTATCTCCTGCTGGAGAACAGAGCATTTTTCTCGTGTGCTGTTCTTACACTCCAGAGGGAAGTTGCACAACGGCTGGTGGGACAATTAGAGAAAAAATCGTATGGCACGCTGTCGATTATGTATTACTGCTTTTCAGATACAGAGATTCTTTTCCCAATCCCTCCATCCTTTTTCTACCCAAGACCAAAGGTTTCATCCCTTGTGGTGAGGATAAAACTTCTCGTTACCCCAAGATACCCAATAGATGACTACGACAGTTTCTTTTCTTTTGTAAAGACTTGCTTTGCATCAAGGAGAAAGATGCTGAGAAAGACCCTCGGCTTATCAGGTAGCCGGGGAGAAAAAAGACCAGAGGACCTCACACCAGAGGAGTTTGTGCATCTCTGGAGAGCAAAATACAAAGGACACAAAGATTGGAGATTAAAAGATTAGGTTCTTCTCCAATTTCGTTGTTTCAAATGATAAGCAAAGGCTGCCTAGGTTTGGCAATCAGGCCTTTTGTATTTGTGAAGTTATACCTCTTTGGAGTGCATTACCTTGGTAATGCATAGAAGTTTAAAGCACCCTGGCATGGCAATAGCAAGCTATTCAGGCTGTGCAGAAATGTGATTTTCCCATGTTGCGGACAGGAATAAACCTTGTCCCTACAGTGTAGGGACAACCCTTGCCATACGGCTCTGTGAGTGGTTGTCCGCAGGAGAGCTTTTAATGTCGAT
>JAYENM010000151.1:0-2772 GCA_034722095.1 Caldifarciminota bacterium
GTGGTCAGAAATAGTATAGAGTTCTACTGTACAGTAGAACTCTATACAGACACTTCAAAGATTTTAGGAGTTCAGTCTGTTGTTTGCGGAGAAAAAAGGGGGTTTAAAAATCGCCACAGAAGAGATTTCTTGCCAAATCGCTTCTAATATGTTATCCGATGGGATAAAATCTTATTTTTTAAATTAGGAGATCCAGGATCTTACACTCTCACAATCTCTTTCTCTAACTTCCCACTAATGAGGGACTTACGCTTCGCTTCAACAAATTCAATTGATGTTACATAGCGTCTATAACACCAGTATGCTACCTCCCTCGGGTAAATGCAGGCAAGATTGTTCTTATTTATAAGCCTTTTGAGCCTTTCTCCAGAAGTCCAGTAAGTCCTGCAATGTTTTTTCAAATGCAATTTTAGGTTGCCATCCAGTAGCAGTTTTAAACTTAGTAGAATCCCCGATAAGACAGAGGATATCTGAAGGTCGGAGTCTCCGCTCATCGACTTTCACATCCACCTTTACGCCCGCAAGAGAGATTAGCATGGAGAGTATTTCTCCTATCGTCCTGCCAACTCCCGAGCATATATTATACACCTCGCCGGGTGTTCCTTTGGTGAGTGCAAACCAGTACCCCCTAACCATATCTCTAACATCTGTAAAGTCCCTCACAGCCTCCAGGTTCCCAACTTCTATAACAGGTCTTTTTATACCCTTTTCTATATCTATAATCTGTTTCGCAAAGTCTGAGCAGACAAAAACCGCGGGTCTACGGGGCCCCGTATGATTAAAACCTCTGGTTCTGACTATTTTCATACCATAACTCTTGAAATACTGATATGCGAGCATATCTTGGCCAACCTTGCTTACACCATATGGAGAGAGGGGACGGAGAGGGTTTGTCTCCTTTATGGGCACCTCATTCTCCTTTACAGCTCCATACTCCTCTGATGAAACAGCTACCTGAATAAGAGAGTCAATACCTGTTCTTCTCACTGCCTCAAATAGATTAAGTTCTCCCATTATATTTGTTTCGAGAGACTCCGTTGGAGCATTCCATGATGTGGGGACAAAACTCTGGGCAGCCAGATGGAAAATCATATCTGGCTTTACTTCCTCTATTACATCTCTAACAGACGAGGCATCACGAAGGTCACATTCACAAAATTCTACTTTATCTATAAAATGTTCTATATTCTCTGTCCGTGATCTCCATCTCTTTATCCCATATACCTTGAGATCCTTTTTCTCAAGAAGATAATCTGCAAGATGGCTCCCTGCAAATCCTGTGATCCCTGTTATAAGTACACGAGTCATAAAACCCCCTATGTAAATATCAAATTTCCAATTACCAATTTCCAATAAAATGTCAAATTCCTAAACAACAAATTTCTTTGACATTGGGATTTCGGACTTTTATTAGAAATTAGAAACCTGCCCCGCACTTATATGCATAAGTGCGGGGTGAAGATTTTGAAATTTTATTATGTCCCTGTCCCAAGCCTTTCGGCAAGAAACAGAGGAAGTCCATTTTCTATTATCTTCCTTTGAGCCTTTTCAACATCATAAGCAACTCTTATAAGTTGAACCATTCGCTCTTCTGTGTCTATTACACCAAACGACGCCCTTGGGTTATAGTCCCTTGGCTGTCCTACACTTCCAAAATTTATGATATACCTTGTCCCTTCTTTGAGAAAAAGCGGACTACCGTCCGTGAACATACACGTTCCCCGTTCTCTAAAACACGCAGGCACATGGGTATGCCCTACAAGACACAAAGGCTCACTGAACTCCATAAACTGATACAATGCATCCCTTGCGGTAAATATATAATCCCATCTTTCTGGATTTATCGGGGTTGAATGGACAAGAAGTATATCCTCATCTACAACACTCACAGGTAAGTTTTTTATATAAGCAAGATTCTCGTCAGAGAGAACTTTCTTCGTCCATTCACAGGCGATCCTTGCATTTTCATTGAAGCTTTGTAAATCCGTACGTCCCAAAACTCCATATTCATGGTTACCCGAGAGAGATATATCTACCTTATTCTTTACAATCTTCACACATTCATTGGGATTTGGCCCGTATCCTACGATATCACCAAGACATAAAATCTTATCGGGGTTGATTTCATCAATTCTTCTAAATGTCGCCTCGAGTGCCTCCAGATTGGCATGTATATCCGAAATTATAATGAGTCTCATAAATCCATTGTTCGTTTTTGTTTTCGCTGCTTCTCTCTCTTCACTACTTTATCCAATATACCATTCACAAATTTACCTGAATCTGATGTAGAGTATATCTTTGCTATTTCTATTGCTTCGTCCATGGATACCTTTGGAGGAATATCGTCAAAATAAACCACCTCGCATATGGCAATGCGTAAGATGTTTCTGTCTATTATAGCAATTCTTTCAATGTCCCAATTTTTCACGATATCTTTCAGTATGGTGTCTATACCTTCTACGTTTGTTGTAATTCCTTTCAAAAGTCTCTGAGCATAGACTTCGTCAAACGGTGATCTGCTCCAGTTCATACAGACGTCATTGTATGCTTCTTCAGCAGTATTCCCGGTTGCTTCCACTCTGTAGAGTGTTTTAAGAACAACCTCCCTTGCTTCTCTTCTGGATCTCATAAGCAGCAGACAGTAGGGCAAGGCTTTAGCCTTGCGATAAAGGAGTCAGTAAGCAATAAGGGTAATAGCAACTAAATCGGAGAAGAACCGCATTTTACAACTTGCAATGAGCGAAGGTTTCATACACCCATCTCCAGATTTAC